>NZ_JALFGV010000065.1:0-26516 GCF_022777125.1 Lawsonibacter sp. | reverse complement strand
GCAGGCCGCACACCACAGAAGTGCCGGAGCGCTGCGACGGCACACCGGACGGCGGGGTTCCCACGCCGCCCGGCAACGTGCCAGGCTTGCGCTCCCCCGCAGGGCCCCGCAAGGGGGGGAGCGCGGCGGAGGCCCAACAGGGCCGAGGCCAGCGCACCCCCGTTAAGCTCCGCCGCGCCGGACTGGGCCGCAGGCCCTTACTTGATAATAGGACGTTATTCCGTCAGGAGGTGAGCAGACTATGACTGAAAACCCTTACAATCTGGGCGTTTCCGCCTCTGAATTGCTTTGCACGGGCCGCGTCAAATCTTACCCGGACGGCTCCATGGAGCTCATGGCCTGCTCCGCCCCCGTCTTCAAGCCGTCCGGCTGGGAGACGACCGGCTGGCATGCTCCCGCGCCTGATGTATCACCAAACGGTGACAGAAAGCCCAAATCATCGAACGCATGTTCTAACGAACGTGCTATGCGCAGGGCCCGCGCCCAGGTACGGGATTTGGCCCTTTGCACCCCCTTTCGGTGGTTCGTCACCCTCACCCTCGACCGGGCCAGGGTAGACCGTTACGACATGAAGGAGATTACCCGGCATCTCAACCACTGGCTGGACAATCAAGTGCGCCGGAGGGGGCTTTCTTACGTCCTTGTCCCCGAACGGCACAGGGACGGGGCCATCCACTTTCACGGCTTCTTCAACGACGCGCTGGAGGCGGCGGACAGCGGCACGCTGTCCCTGCCGGGCTCCAAAACCCCCAGGAAGCCCAGGAGCGCCCGCCAGCGGGCCGAATGGCTGGCCCAGGGGGCCCACCCCGTCTTCAACCTTCCGGGCTGGCCTTGGGGCTTCACGACGGCAATTGAGCTGTACGGGGAGTACCCCCGCGCCGTGAACTATGTGTGCAAGTACATCGGCAAGGACGGGGAGAAGATCGGCGGGCGCTGGTATTACTCCGGGGGCAGCCTGGGCCGCCCGGAGGTCAGCTATGAGGACATCAGCTATCGGGAGGTGGAGGCCCTGCCGGGGGCCTTCACCTTCACGCCGGAGGGCTCCGGGCTGGGCTTCGCCCTGGCCCGTGTGCCCGCCGAGCACTACAAGGAGGTCTGGAATGATGAAATGGGAAGAGTTGGCATGGGAATTGCTACAAGCTCCGGCGCAGGATGCGGTGCGCCTGGCCTTCGCAGATTCGGCGGAGGTGCTGGAAGTGCTGGGCAAGCTGGATTTGCGGGCCCTGGTGGAGTGCGAACGCAAGCCGGGGGGCTTTGTCCGGGTGAAGCTGGCCGACCGGATGGCCCTGTTGGCCGCGCTGGTGAAGGCGGGCTTTGGGGACGGCGGGGATGACCCGGAGAAGGCGGCCGCCTTCTTCCGGGCCCTGGACGAGGCCGCAAGCACTGGGAGAGAGGAAGGGTAAGGCCATGGAGCTTGTCGCGCTTGTGGCGCTCTGCGCCGCCCTGACCGTGGCCCTGTACTGGCATCAACACCGATGATTTGACAGTTTCAGGAAAGTAAAGCAGGGGGCGCGGGCCCTGGGGCCCAGCGGCATTCCTGCAAAGTAGAGGGGCTTTACCCCAACGGAAAACAGGAGGGTTAGACCAATATGAAAACCGAGTATCTCTTGCACCAGCAGGTCGGCCACGTGCTGGCCGCCTTGACGGCGCAAAATCGCCTTATTGCACGGGTGTGTTTACACACCGGGCTGCGCGTCGGGGACGTGGTGGCCCTGCGCACCAAGGATTTGGGGCGGCAGTTCATGGTCACGGAAGCCAAGACCAAGAAGCGCCGGAGAGTGGGCCTGCCGGATGCCCTGTTGGCCGATATCCGCGCCCAGGCCGGGCCCGTGTGGGCCTTTCCGGGCCGCTCCCAGGGGCACAAGACCAGACAGGCCGTTTGGTGCGACGTGAAGCGCGCCGCCAAGGCGTTCCGCCTGCCGCAGAACGTTGGGCCCCACAGCTTCCGCAAGGTCTACGCCGTCGAGTTGTTGGACAAGTACGGCGATCTTCGCCGCGTCCAGCGGGCCCTGAATCACTCCGGCGTGGAGACAACCATGATTTATGCTATGGCCGACCGCCTCCTAGAAGCCAAAAAGGCCGCCAAGATTTGCAGGCGTCCTTGACGCTGGCCCGGCCCGCGTGGTAAACTTGGGGGGTATCAGGTCAGCAGGTGAGGAGGTGTTGGGCTGGCTCAGGCTTTGTTCCAACTCAACAAAATAAAAATTTTGTTGAGTTGGAGGGAGGAGAATTGAGCCGGCCCGCTCTATGGACTATCGTTCGGAAGCTCCAGCCATTTTACGGGATTTTCTGGTTTACCATGAGACGATCCAGGGTCACTCCCGCAAAACGGTCGATGAATACTATTTGGATCTGCGCAACTTTTTTCGTTTCATCAAACTGGAAAAAGGCCGGGCTCCGCGCACTGCGGAACTCGATGACATTCCCATTGACGACGTTGACCTTGCACTGGTCCGCGCGGTAACGCTTACGGACGTGTACGCCTATATGAGCTATCTCAGCCGGGACCGCGCCAAACACGCCAACAGTCCCAATACCGCCTATGGGCTGACGCCCGCCGCGCGGGCCAGAAAAATCGCTACCATCCGTTCTTTCTATAAGTATCTCACCAACAAGGCGAAATTAATCAGCGAAAATCCCATGCAGGATCTGGATGCTCCGCGTCAAAAGAAAGCATTGCCCCGGTATCTGGATCTGGAGGAAAGCATTCGGCTTCTGGAATCTGTGGACGAGCCGAATCGAGTCCGTGATTACTGCATTCTGACCCTGTTTTTAAACTGTGGCCTGCGTATTTCGGAGTTAGTTGGATTGAATCTAACAGATGTTCGAGATGATCAGCTGCGGGTACTCGGCAAGGGAAACAAAGAGCGGATCATCTTCCTCAACGACGCCTGCCGTCAGGCCATCGATGCGTGGCGGGACGAGCGCAGCCGCTTGGCGGCTGCGGACAAAAACGCATTGTTTTTGACGCGGAAGCATACCCGAATGACCACGGACGCGGTCCATTATATGGTCAAGCAGCGTCTGAAAAAGGCCGGACTGGACGCCTCCCTCTATTCCAGTCACAAGCTGCGCCATACAGCGGCGACCCTGATGCTCCAAAACGGTGTGGACGTGCGTACGCTTCAGGAGGTGTTGGGGCACGAGCATTTAAATACGACGCAGATCTATACCCACGTGGATAATGACGATCTGCGCATCGCGGCCCGGGCCAATCCGCTTGGGAGCCTCAGACCGCAGCGAAAAGCGCCGAAAAGCGATCCCACAGATGAATAAAGCAGAGACCGCCCCGCCGCCAGACCTCAGGAAGGGCCTGGCGGACGGGGCGGCATTTGATTTTGCGGGAGGACCGGCGGTTTGGACTTCTCCCCTTCTTCCGGACCCGCCGCCCCCTCGGGCGGATAGGCGCCCAGCACGTGAAGAAAGCGGATCTCTTCAAAAAAGTAAGTACTCAGCGGCCGCCAATCCGCGTCATAAGAGTGAGCGGCGACAAGCGTATTTTCCAGCGTAGCGGGCTGGCCGATCTCCACGATGATAGGCGTATGGCTGAACACTTCCTTCTGAAAGCGGAACTGAACAAAGTCGCCCGGCTCCATCTGCTCCAACGTCGTGGAACTGCCGAACGGGCCGGGAGACTGCTCCTGGCGGGTCAAAAAACGGTAAAAGTATTCTACTCCCGTCCATGCGGGCGCCTTGTTATTGGCGTCAATGTAATACCAGCCGAAAACCGGTGTAAAGTTCATCACGCCGGTCCCTGCATAGAGACACTGGGAGGCAAAATTGGTACAGTCTCCCCCAATCTCTTCATAGTCATAAAAGGCCGGATTGCGGCTGTAAGCCCATTTGTGGGCATACGCCACAGCAGCCTGCCGGTTATAGGGGATCACACGGGTCACAGCGGTCAGTCCTTTCCTGATGCTGTGGCATCCTATGCGCCCCGGAGCAGCCTTGCTACCTCCCCCTCCGGCAGCGTACGGCCCAGGATAGCCCGCAACTCTTCCTCCGGATCTCGGGAGGGCGGCGGAGACACTGAACACGCCTCCCAAGCCTCCGCTGTGCCGTATTTCAGTGTCGACCAGTTTGGATTGAGGACCGACCCGTTTGCAAGCGCCGTTGCGTACCGTTGTTCCAGAAGAAACTGGAACGCTTTTTGATACCGCGTATGGTCCAGCAGGGACAATTGCTTCCATTCACCGGTCTCGAGGGGCGGGCTGTTCTCCAAAATTCTGTAAAGACTGGCGGCATCCGGCGGCATGGGTCTGCGTGGGCGGCATTGCCGCAACAGGAAGTAGACCCGAGGCGCCAAATACACGGTCCTGTGTCGGAAGAATTTACTCAAAAAGAGGGCTTTCCGGTCGATGAGCGCAGTCATCTCGCCCCAAGTGAATCCAAAGTCATCCAGCGACGGCAGGTAAGGATTTCGATTGCATGCAAGAATCCCCATGGCATCCAGGTATTCCGCCAGTGTCATTGCCAGCCTCCTTCCTTCCAAAAAGGAGAGGGGGCTCCCCTCTCCTTTTCTTTGGCGATCGTTACGCCTTGCCGTCGCAGCCCAGCACGTCGATGAGCTTGTGCTTGACCAGTTCCTTGATATTGGCGCGGGCGGGTTTCAGGTACTCCCGGGGGTCAAACTTGTCGGGATGCTCGGCAAAGAACTTGCGGATGGTGCCGGTCATGGCCAGGCGCAGGTCGGAGTCGATGTTGATCTTGCACACCGACAGAGAAGCCGCATGACGGAGCTGATCCTCCGGCACGCCGATCGCGCCCGGCATATTGCCGCCGTTCTCGTTGATCATCTGCACATATTCCTGGGGCACGCTGGAGGAACCGTGAAGCACAATCGGGAACCCCGGAAGACGCTTGGAGACCTCCTCCAGAATGTCAAAACGCAGCTGGGGCTTGGTGCCGGGCTTAAACTTGTACGCGCCGTGGCTGGTACCGATGGCGATAGCCAGGGAATCACAGCCGGTCTTGGTCACGAACTCCTCCACCTCGTCGGGGTGGGTGTAGGAGGAATCCTCGGCGGAGACTTTTACCTCGTCCTCCACCCCGGCCAGGGTGCCCAGTTCGGCCTCCACCACCACGCCATGGTCGTGCGCGTAGGCGACGACCTGCTTGGTGATCTCGATATTCTCGGCGAAGGGCTTGGAGCTGGCGTCGATCATAACGGAGGTAAAGCCGCCGTCGATGCAGGACTTGCACAGCTCGTAGGAATCGCCGTGATCCAAATGCAGGCAGATTGGCAGGCCGGTCTCGAGGATGGCGGCCTCTACCAGCTTCATCAGGTAGGTGTGGTTGGCATAAGCGCGGGCGCCCTTGGACACCTGGAGGATCAGGGGGGCGTTGACTTCCTTAGCAGCCTCGGTGATGCCCTGCACGATCTCCATGTTGTTCACGTTGAAAGCACCGATCGCATAACCGCCGTCATATGCCTTCTTAAACATTTCCTTAGTGGTAACCAATGGCATAGAAGCTCATCTCCTTTTTAGTTTGCTTCACAATTTTATCAGTTATCATTGATAATTGCAATAGGACATGGTATGATATTCACGCAAATCTTGCATTAAATACAAAAATTCTCGAGTTAACAGGAGGCATAGTATCCATGAGTGAATTGAGAGGCGCTTGCATTATCGGCCAGTCCGGCGGTCCTACCGCGGTGATTAACGCCAGTGCGCTGGGCGTCATCCGAACCGCGCTGGACACGGAATGCATCACCCGCGTGCTGGGGGCCGCCCACGGCATCAAAGGCGTGCTGGACGATCGGCTGTATGATATGAACCAGGAGGACGCCGCCGAGCTGGAGCTTCTGAAGTACACCCCCTCCTCTGCCCTCGGCTCATGCCGCTATAAGCTGGCGGACCCCGACAAGGACGACACCGACTACAAACGGATCCTGGAGATTTTCCGCAAATATGATGTGCGCTACTTCTTCTACAACGGCGGCAACGACTCCATGGACACCTGCAATAAGATCTCTAAATATATGCAGAAGGCCGGCTATGAATGCCGTATCATGGGCGTGCCCAAGACCATTGACAACGATCTCAACGGCACCGACCACTGCCCCGGCTTTGGTTCCGCCGCCAAGTTTATCGCCACCACCTGTATGGAGGTCCACCGGGACGCCCACGTGTATGATACCGGCATGGTGACCATCATCGAGATCATGGGCCGGCACGCCGGCTGGCTGGCCGGTTCCGCCGCCCTGGCCACCTGGGCGGGGTATGGCCCCGATCTGATCTATCTGCCCGAGACCGATTTTGATCTGACCGACTTCCTGGACGATGTGCACCGGGTGTATGACAAGACCGGCAAGTGCATGGTGGCTGTGTCCGAGGGCATCCACCGTGCCGACGGCACGTTTATTTCCGAGGCCAAGACCTCTGCTACCGACGGTTTTGGACATGCGCAGCTGGGCGGCCTGGCCGCCATGCTGGCTGACGCGGTAAAGCTGGAGACCGGGGCCAAGGTCCGCGGCATCGAACTCTCCCTGCTCCAGCGCTGCGGCTCCCACACTGCCTCCAAGACCGACATCGACGAGGCTTTCCTTGCGGGCAAGGCAGCCGTGGAGGCCGCCGTATCCGGCATCACCGATAAGATGGTGGCGTTCCGGTGCACCCGCGAAGGCGGCTATACGTGCCAGACCAGCCTGGAACCGCTGGAGATCGTAGCCAATGCAGAGAAAAAGGTCCCCCGTGAATGGATCAATGCAGTGGGCAACGGCGTGGAACAGCCCTTTATCGACTACGTGCTCCCCCTGATCCAGGGCGAGCCCGACGCCCCCAGAAACAACTCCCTTCCCCGCTTCGCCAAGCTCAAGAAGGTGCTGGCCCACTAAACCGCATAGACTGGAGAACTGGTCCGGCAAGGCGCCTGCCTTGCCGGACCAGTTCTGTTACTGCACGCCGGTCAGGGCGCGCATGACGGTATACGTCTGCTCATCCAGCCCCTTCTGCATCGCAAGGGCTTCGGTGATATCATAATCGACATAGGCGTCGCCCTGCATGGCGACCACCCGGCAGGTCTTTCCCTCCGCCAGAAGGCGGACTGCCTCATAACCCATATAGGTGGCGGCGGTCCGGTCGCGGGAGGTGGGCGCCCCGCCCCGCTGCACATGCCCCAGCACGGTGACCCTGGTATCCAAAGAGGTGGCGTCCTTGATCTTCTGCGCCACGTTATAGGCGCTGTCCACGCCTTCCGCCACGATGACCATGAAATGGGTACGCCCGCCCAAACGGGCCCGGCGGATGGGTTCGATCACATCCTGCTCATAGTCGGGGGTGCGTTCGGGCACCAATACGGCGGTAGCGCCGCAGGCTACGCCCACGTTCAGGGCCAGGTGGCCGGCATGGTGCCCCATGACCTCCACCACCGAACAGCGTTCGTGAGACTGCATGGTATCCCGCAGCTTGTCGATGCACTCCACGGCGGTGTTGCATGCGGTATCGTAGCCGATGGTATAAGTAGAGCAGGCGATGTCGTTGTCGATGGTGCCGGGGATGCCGATGACGCTCAGCCCCTGCTGCGCCAGGCAGAGCAGTCCGCGGAAGGTACCGTCGCCGCCGATGCCCACCAGCGCGTCCAGACCCAGCAGTTTGCAGGTGGCGGCCGCCTTCTCCTGGCCCAGCTTGGCCTTGAAGTCCTCGCTGCGGGCAGAGTAGAGCATCGTTCCGCCCCGGCGGGACAAGCCGCTGACGCTTTCAAAGGTCAGGGGCACAAAGTCACCGTTGATGAGGCCGTGATAGCCCCGGCGGACGCCGATGCACTCAATGCCCATGTGCAGGCAGGTGCGCACCACGGAGCGGATGGCGGCGTTCATACCCGGGGCGTCTCCGCCGCTGGTGAAAACGCCGATCCGGCGTACAGGCTGATCCATGAAAACTACCTCCTATCAATCATCTGGGGCCGAACCGGCTCAAACCTTCAGTTCGGTCTCCTTCCCATTCAGGGCGTCGGCATATCGTTCCAGCACCGGCTGTACGTCCTCCCGCAGGAAATCCTCCACCTGCTGAGGACAGCGGCCGATGTAGCGCTCGGGCTCCAGGTGAGCGGTCAGCTCTTCCCGGCTCATTCCGAACAGCGGATCCGCGGCGATCAGATCGATCAGATTGTTGGCCTCGCCCCGGTCCTTCACGTTGGCCCCGGCCTGCTGAGACAGAACCCGGATGCGCTCGTGGAGCTCCTGGCGGTTTCCGCCCCGTTTCACCGCGTCCATCATGATATTCTCGCTGGCCATGAAGGGCAGCTCCTCCAGCACGTGGCGCCGGATCACCTGCTCATGCACCACCAGTCCGGAGGCCACGTTGGCATAGATATTCAGGATGGCGTCTACCGCCAGGAACGCCTCCGGTACCGAGATGCGCTTGTTGGCGGAATCGTCCAGCGTACGCTCAAACCACTGGGAGGCGGCCGTGACGGCCGGGTTCATCGCGTCGCACATCACATAGCGTCCCAGCGCGCAGATGCGCTCACAGCGCATGGGATTGCGCTTGTAGGGCATGGCGGAGGAGCCGATCTGACTGGCTTCAAAAGGCTCTTCCACCTCCTTCAGGTGGCAGAGCAGACGCAGGTCCGTGGCAAATTTGCTGGCCGACTGCGCGATCCCGGACAGGGTGGCCAGCACCGCCGCGTCCACCTTCCGGGAATAGGTCTGGCCGGACACGGACGCCGTGGCGGCAAAGCCCATCTCGGCGGCGATCTTCCGATCCAGCTCCTTGCATTTCTCATGGTCTCCTTCAAAGAGCTCCAGAAAGCTGGCCTGGGTACCGGTGGTGCCCTTGCTTCCCAACAGCTTCAGGCTGTCGATCCGGTAGCTGACTTCGTCCAGATCCATCAACAGCTCGTTCATCCACAGCGTGGCCCGCTTGCCCACGGTAACCAGCTGGGCGGGCTGGAAGTGGGTAAAACCCAAGGTCGGCAGCGCCTGATAGCGCCCGGCAAAGTCGGCCAAGTGCTTCAGCACCCGCACCAGCTTTTCCCGGATCAGCAGCAGAGCCTCCCGCATCAGGATCACGTCGGTGTTATCCCCCACGTAACAGCTGGTGGCGCCCAGATGGATGATGGGCATCGCCTTGGGGCACACCTCACCAAAGGTGTGGACATGCGCCATGACGTCGTGGCGGAGTTTTTTTTCGTACGCGGCGGCCTTGTCGTAGTCGATGTCGGTGAGATGCGCCTCCATCTCGTCGATCTGCTCCTGCGTCACCGGCAGACCCAGCTCCATCTCGGCCCGGGCCAGGGCCACCCACAGGCGGCGCCAGGTGGAGAACTTTTTGTCCGGAGAGAAGATGAACTGCATCTCGTCGCTGGCGTAGCGGGAAGACAGGGGGCTTTCATAGCGATCGTTCATGCAAAGACCTCTTTTTTCTTGTTTTTTAACGGGAACATCATACCACAGGAACACGGCGGGGGCAAGCCCCCGCCGCAGCGGCGCCCGAAAAAGTACCAAGCCGCCTTGCGGCGGTGCTTGGCGCGGAGCGGGCGGCAGAGCTCGGCGGCGCTTTCCCGGCAGTCTGAACGGCGGGGGCAAGCCCCCGCCGTTCAGACTGTATTTCTCTACTCCCCCGCCAGGAACTTTTCCAGACGGTCCAGTCCCTCTTTGATGTTGCCCATAGAGGTGGCGTAGGACCAGCGGACAAAGTTGGGCGCACCAAAGCCGGAGCCCGGTACCACCGCGACCAGGCCGTATTTCAGGAATACGTCGGCAAACACGTCGTCGTTGGTGATCTCCACGCCATGGATGGTCCTGCCGATCAGCTGTTCCAGGTTCATCATCACATAGAAGGCGCCCTCCGGTTTGATACAGCTGACCCCCGGTATGGCGTTCATACGCTGAACGATGTAATCGCGCCGCTCCTCGAACGCCCGGCGCATCCGTTCGATCTTCTCCTGCGGGCCGGTCAGCGCCTGTACCGATGCCTTTTGGGACATGGTCACCGGAGAGCCGGTGGAGTGGCTGACGTAATTGGCCATGACCTTGGCGATCCTGGCGTTGGCACAGGCGTAGCCGATGCGCCAGCCGGTCATGGCATAGGACTTGGATACGCCGTTGACGAGAATCGTCTGTTCCTTGGCCTCGGGGCTCAGTGCGGCGAAGCTGGTGAAGGACTTGCCGTCATAGACCAGACCGTAGTAGATCTCATCGGAGATCACATAAAGCTCGTTCTCCACACAGACCTTGGCGATGGCCTCCAGCTCCTCCCTGCCGTACATCATGCCGGTGGGGTTGGAGGGATTGTTGAGGATGAGCGCTTTGGTCCTGGGGGTAATGGCCGCCGCCAGCTTTTCGGCGGAGAGCTTGAAATCCTCCGCCTCCGTAGCGGTGACCACAACGGGTACGCCGCCCGCCATGCGGATCAGCTCATAGTAGCTCACCCAGAAGGGCGCGGGCAGAATCACCTCGTCCCCGGGGTTGACCAGCACCCGCAGGGCCAGATATACGATATGTTTCGCGCCGCTGCTCACCACCACCTGGCTGGGCACATACTCCAGCCCACAGTCGATCTTCATGCGGTCGCACACCGCCTGACGCAGCTCCACAGTGCCTGCGGCCGGCGTATAACGGGTCAAATTGCTTTCAATCGCGGCGATCCCCGCCGCTTTGATCTCGTCCGGGGTGTCAAAATCAGGCTCGCCCGCGCCGAAGCCGATCACGTCGATCCCATCGGCTTTCATCTGTTTAAACATGGCGTCGATGGCCATCGTGGTGGAGGCCTGTACGGCCTCTGCGATCCTGGACAACTCTTTCAATGAAATCTCTCCCTTGAACTCAAAATCATGACATATTATATGCGCCAACTTGCAAAATTGCAAGTCCTTATTTCTGATTTTCCGCAAAATGTGAATGTTGATGATGTCTATAATGCAAAAAGGGGGACATCCATGGCAATCTGCCAATGGATGTCCCCCGCAGATGCGGTTCAGGCTGCCGTTCTGGCCTTGACGACCCGTACGATGACGGAGCTGAGCACCAGATTGATCGCCATCTCCAGAAGGAAGTTCAACCCCACCAGAACGGTGATGACATAGTAGACCAGCGCAGTCCCGCCTGCCCATGCCACCAGCGTGTCATAGTAGAACCCGGCCAGTCCCAGGCAGAAGATGCCGGTGTTCACCACCGGACACATAATGCCCGCAAGGATGGAACCGGCCATGGGGCTGCGCTGTGCCAGCGCACGGTAGACCGCCCCCGCGGCCAGCCCGGCCAGCGCGCCCTTGACGACGCAGAGGATCAATGTAACCAAAGGCCGGGCGGTAAACAGAATATTGCCGCCCATGTCCCAGCCGGCCACACAGGCGATGAACACCACGACGCCGAACACGCCGCCCAGATAGGCGCCCGCGCCCGCGCCGTACAGCGCCGCGCCGATGATAATGGGGGCCAGGGCCAGCGTAATGGTAAAGGGTCCGAACTTGATGAAGGATGCTACTATCTGCAGGACAATGATAATGCCCGTCATCAGGGCCAGTCCTGTCAGACGCTGGGTCTTTGCGCTTGCTTTCATAGGAAAATTACCTCCTGCTGCCGCTCTCTCTCCGAGATGCAGCGCAAATATTTACTCACGGCTTACGCCGTTGAGTACCGTTTTATGGGTCACGCCCTCCGGTGCTTCTCCGCATTTTTTTGATACAGCAGATAAAGCCCGTCCATGACCAGGTCCGCATCGTAAATGATATTGTGTGTGCAGTATTTCAGTACCTTGGCGGCGTTTCCGCCGGTAGCCACCACCGTGACCGGCTGTCCGGCCACTTCCTCCATACGCCCGATCATGCCGTCCACCATGCTGGCATGGCCGTAAAGCACGCCGGAACGCATGGCATCCTCGGTGGTGCGGCCCAGCAAGGGCACCGGCGCGGCCGTCTCCATGGAGATGGGCGGGAGGGCCGCCGCCCGCTCTGAGAGGGCTTCCAGCGCCAAGCGCAGGCCCGGCATAAGAATGCACCCCTCATATACGCTGCCCTTCAGCAGAGACATGGAGGTGGCCGTGCCCATATCGATGACCACAGAAGGGCTGGGATACTTATGGATGGCCGCCACGGAGGAAGCCACGATATCGCTGCCCAGCTGGTTGTGGATCTCCGCCTTAATGTTCAGACCGGTCTTGATGCCGGGTCCCACGACCATGGGGCTGCATCCAATCAAGCGTCCCACGGCAGCCGTCATCGTGGCCGTCAGGGAGGGGACCACGCTGGAGAGGATCGCGCCGTCCACCGAGCCGATCTCCGCCCCATAAAGGCCGAATACCCCCAGCAGGTCGATGGCGCAGCGGTCTTTCGTTTTGTCCTTGTCCGTCTCCAACGCGGAGAGGAAGGACAGCCTGCCCGCGGCGTCGAACAGGCCGACCGTGGTATTGGAGTTGCCTACATCTACCGCCAGGATCACGGACGCTCCCCCTCCCCTATCGTTTCGTCGTTCCAGCGCTTTTTGAGTGCACGTAAGGCAAAACCGCTGGGTGCGCGGCGCTGCCGCACGGAATCCGCCCTTCCCGGCCGGTCCGTCAGGCATCATTCTAGCAGAAAGACGGCGGCACGTCAAGAAAGCCGCGCCCCGCGCGGCAATTTTGTCCGCGGGGCACGGCCTTTCCGGCAGGCTTGCGCTTGTTTTGCAGTACTGCCTTTACAACTTCTGGCAGATCAGCTCGCCCATTTTACGGGTGCCGACGGGCGTTACGCCAGGCTCCGCGATGTCGGCGGTACGCCAGCCCTCCGCCAGGACTGCGTCCACCGCCGCTTCAATGGCGTCGGCCTCAGCGGCCCGCTGGAAGGAGTAACGGAACATCATGGCCGCCGACAGAATCGTGGCGATGGGGTTTGCCTTGTCCTGGCCGGCGATATCGGGAGCAGAGCCGTGGATGGGCTCATACAGGCCGGGCGCCCTGTCCCCGATGGACGCGGAAGGAAGCAGTCCGATGGAGCCGGTGACCATGCTGGCCTCGTCGGACAAAATGTCGCCGAACATGTTCTCGGTGACCAAAACATCGAACTGGCCGGGGTCCCGGACCAGCTGCATGGCACAGTTATCCACCAGAAAATCCTCGTAGGCTACGTCGGGATACTCCTGGGCCAGCCGGTGCATGACGCTGCGCCACAGGCGGCTGGTCTCCAGGACGTTGGCCTTGTCCACGCTGGTGACCTTCCTGCGGCGCAAGCGGGAAAGCTCAAAGGCGCGGCGTCCGATACGCTCGATCTCATGCTCGGAGTAAGCCATCCGGTCGGCACACTCCACGCCCCGATCGTCCGTCTCATACTTCTCCCGCCGGCCGAAGTAGATGCCGCCGGTGAGTTCCCGCACCATCATCAGGTCGATGCCCCTTTGGGCGGTCTCGGTTTTCAGGGGGCATGCGTCAATCATGGCGGGACGCAGCGTGGCGGGGCGCAGGTTGGCATACAGCCCCAAATCCTTCCGGATCGCCAGAAGGGCGGTCTCGGGCCGCTGCTCTGCGGGCTTGTCCGCGCCCCACCTGGGGCCGCCCACGGCGCCCAGCAGCACCGCGTCGCAGGCCCTGCATTTCTCCGCCGTGCCGTCGGGGTAGCTCTTCCCCACCGCATCGGTGGCGCAGCCGCCCAGCAGTACGTCCACGAATTCATAAGTGTGTCCAAACGTTTTCCCCACGCGCTCCAGTACCTTGACGGCCTCCCCCACCACTTCGGGGCCGATGCCGTCGCCGCGGATCAGTGCGATCCTGTAGTTCATTACCGTGCCACCCCCCGGTCCTTGAGCGATTTGAGCAGGCCGCCGCTTTCAATGATATTGCCGACGAATTCCGGGAAGGGCGCGGCCTGATAGGTCTTTCCGGTGGTCTCGTCGGTGATGCGCCCGGTGGCGAAGTCCACGCTCACCTGGTCCCCCGCCCGGATCTCCCGGGACGCCTGGGCGCACTCCAGGATGGGAAAACCGATGTTGATGGCATTGCGGTAGAAAATACGGGCAAACGACGGGGCGATGACGCACTTGACGCCGCAGGCCTTGAGGGCCAGGGGCGCATGCTCCCGGGAGGAGCCGCAGCCAAAGTTGGCCCCAGCCACCACGATATCGCCTTTCTCTACGGTGGAAGCAAAACCCGCGTCGATATCCTCCATACAATGGCAGGCCAGAGACTTCTCGTCGGGAGCGTTCAGATACCGGGCGGGGATGATCACGTCGGTATCCACGTTATCGCCATATTTGTAAACCTTCATGGTAACGATCCTTTCTTAACGCGGCGGGGAACGTTCCCGCCCGGTCATTTTGGACCCGTCGCAGACGGGACGCGCAAGCGGAGCGCAGCAAGCGGCCTGGACCGCAAGCGCCTGCCGCAGGGACAGGCTGACCCGCCCCAAGGGGAAACGGAAGCGGCGCCGTTTACAGCGTCCTGGGGTCGGCCACGCAGCCCGCCACGGCGGATGCGGCGGCCACCGCGGGATTGGCCAGAATGATCTCCGAGGTGACGGGACCCATGCGGCCCACGAAATTGCGGTTTGTGGTGGAGATGGCCCGCTCCCCGTCGGAGAGCACGCCCATATGGCCGCCCAGGCAGGGGCCGCAGGTAGGCGTAGACACGGCGCAGCCGGCCTGGATAAAGGTCTGGATCAGCCCCTCGGCCATGGCGTCCAGAGTGATCTGCTGGGTGGCTGGGATGACGATGCAGCGCACGCCCTTGGCCACCCGGCGGCCTTTGAGTACCGCCGCCGCCTGGCGCAGGTCCTCCAGGCGGCCGTTGGTGCAGGAGCCGATGACCACCTGATCGATGTGGGTGCCCGCGACCTGGTCCACGGTGCGGGTATTGGAGGGCAGGTGGGGCAGCGCTACGGTGGGCTGGAGCTGGTCCAGGTCGATGACCACTTCCCGCTCATACTCCGCATCCGGGTCGGCCTCCACGGCCTGCCAGGGGCGGGTCACGCGGCCCTCCAGATAGGCGCGGGTCCTGCCGTCCACCGGAAAGATGCCGTTCTTGGCGCCCGCTTCGATGGCCATGTTGGCGATGGTGAACCGGTCGTCCATGGACAGGGAGCCCACTCCCTCCCCCGCAAACTCCAAGGACTTGTACAGCGCGCCGTCCACACCGATGGTCCCGATCAGATGGAGGATCACGTCCTTGCCGGACACGCAGGGCTGCAGCTTCCCCTTCAGGGTGACTTTGACGGCGGCGGGGATGCGGAACCAGGCAAGGCCGGTCGCCATGCCGGCCGCCATATCGGTAGACCCTACACCGGTGGAGAACATTCCGACCGCGCCATAGGTGCAGGTATGGGAGTCCGCGCCGATCATGCACTCTCCGGGGGCGGTCAGTCCTTTTTCCGGCAGAAGGGCGTGCTCCACCCCCATGCAGCCCACATCATAAAAATGGGTGATCTCATACTTCTGTGCAAATTCCCGTACCTGTGCGCAGAGCTGAGCCGCCTTGATGTCCTTACAGGGGGTGTAATGATCCAGCACCAGAGCGATCTTTTCCCGGTCGAACACCCGGGTCAGACCCGCCTTATTGAATTCTGAGATAGCCACAGGGGTGGTGATATCATTGCCCAGCACCAGATCCAGCTTGCCTTCCACCAGCTGGCCGGGCACCACGTGATCCAGCCCGGCATGGCGGGCCAGGATCTTTTGGGTCATTGTCATTCCCATCTTTGGGCGCCTCCTTTATGATTTTCCTCCACAGCATAACATGGGGCTTGCTGAAAGAATGTAAAACGTGTTACAATCAAAAAAAGAGGTGAACGGCATGACTTCCAGAGACATATGGGCCCCCCTGGCGGAACAGCAGCAGCCCCAGTCCTATCCGCCCGGCCGCCTGATCTATCTCCAGGATACCCAGGCGCTCCAGTTCTACTATATCCGCTCCGGCACCGTGAAGTGCTTTATCAGCTCTCCGGAGGGGGACGAGCGTACCCTTACGCTCCACCACGCCGGCGACCTGATCGGGGAGGCCGCCTTCTTCGACCGCCAGCCCAGGGTCTCTTCCGCCGTAGCCGTCACGCGGTGTGAGCTGGTGGCCGTGGACCGCTCCCGGCTGGAGACGGTCTTTGCCCTGCATCCGGATCTGGCCGTCTCCATGCTGGAATATCTGGCCCGTACCATACGCCTGCTCTCCGTCCACGTGGACGGCGCCTTTCTCCAGGCCGACCGGCGCATCGCCCGGCACCTGCTCTCCCTCTCCCCCGACCCGCAGGGTCTGCTCCACTGCACCCATGAAGATATCGGTTCCACCGTCGGGGTAAGCCGGGTCACGGTGAGCCGGGTCCTGGGTGAATTTGACCGTCAGGGCTGGATCGAGACCGGATATAAAAGCATCAAGATTCGGGATCCAGGCGCTCTGACCGAGCTGCTCTCCGGTGAAACATAACGACCGCGCGGCAGGCGTACGCCTGCCGCGCGGTCGCTTTATTCTTTTGAAAAGCGTTTCTGAGAGAGAATCTCAAAGTGGAACTTTTTCTGGAGGGTCCCCAGAATGCCGTCCGGCAGGAACAGGATCACCAAAATGGCGATCAGGCCCAGAATGATATTGGAGTAACCGGGATAACTGGCCAGCATCTCTTCCAGCACCGTGTAAATGATGGCGCCCAGGATGGGACCGCCCATAGTGCCGATGCCGCCGATAATGACGATGAACACGATGGATACCGTCCAGTTGATGCCGAAGCCTCCGCTGGGATAGATGCTGCCCTTGTTCAGATAGAACACCCCGCCGGCCAGAGCGGTAAAAAAGCCGCAGATGACAAAGCACAACAGCTTAGACTGGAAGATATTCACACCCACGCTGGAAGCCGCGTCCGCGTCGTCCCGCATGGCGGTGAGGCCCAGGCCGATCTTGGAGCGCAGCAGCAGGTAGATGACTACCAGGGAGACGACGCACAGCACCAGAGCGATCATATAGATCTCGGTCGTGCTGGGATAAGGCTTGGCCTTGATCGTCATGCCCGCACCCTGCTTGACGAAGGTCCAGCTGGTGAAAAAGGTCTTGAGGGCCTCGGCCACGACCCAGGTGGCGATGGCGAAATACATGCCGCGCATCCGGAACAGGAGCACGGACAGCCCCAGGGCCAGGGCCGCGCCCAGCACGCCGCCTACGGCAAAGCCCGCCCAGTAGGAGGCGCCGTAGGTGAAGGTCATGACCGCCAGGGAATATCCGGCGATCCCGATAAAGGACTGCTGGCCCAGACTTGTCATGCCGGTGTAACCGCTCATCAGGTTCCACATGGAGCCCAGGCAGCAGTACAAAAAGATCTTGAGCAGGTAGCGCTGGGTGTTGCTGGAGAGCACTCCGGTCAGGGGCAGGATCACCAGCAGCGCCACAATGACCACGGCGGTGATGAGCATGGGCAGGCCGCCGAACACACGGACCTGCTTGTGGGCGGAGGCTTCTAAGGTTTTCGTCTTCATTTCGTTTCCTCCTCCCTTACTTTGAGAACAGGCCCTGGGGCCGGACCGCCAGCATGACCAGCAGGACGATGTAGCTGATAAACATGCCGTAGTTGGCGCCGCCGATGACCTGGGCCAGGCCGAAGACCAGGCCGGCCACCAGAGTGCCGGGAATACTGCCCATGCCGCCGATGACCACCACGCCGAAGGCGATGAGCAGATATTCGCCGCCAGAGCTGGGATAGAAGGTCCAGCGCATGCCGACGCACAATCCGGCAATGGCCGCGGTGGCCATTGCAATGCCCATGGCCACGCCGTAGGTCTTCTTGACGCTGACCCCCATCAGGGATGCCGCCACCGTATCATCCGAGGTGGCGCGGATGGCACGGCCCATATACGTCTTGCGCAGGAACAGCGTCAGCACCAGGATGGTGATGAGGCTGATGGCGAAAACCACCAGATTGAGCACCGAGATGGAGATACCGCCGAGGTTCAGGCTGGCGGTGGCATAGCTGACGCCGATCTTTTGGGCATCCGCGGTAAACAGCAGCAGCATGGCGTCCTTCAGGATGATGGACAGGCCGAAGGTGACCAGCAGCGCGGGTTCCGCCCCCCGCAGCATGACCCGGTTGATGAGTACGCTCTGGAGCACCATGCCCAAAAGGAACATAACGGGGACGGTGACGACCAGTGTCAGAATGGGATTGATCCCCAGTGCGCTGGACAGGATGGTGGAGCCAAAGGCGCCCATAATGATGAACTCCCCGTGGGCCAGGTTCGTCAGCTTGACGATACCGAACATCATGCTCATACCGACGCCGAGGAGGGCATAGATCGCACCCAGCAGGATACCGTTGATCAGGATTTGCATTCTTCCCCCTCCTCCTTACAGGCCGAAATAGGCCTTTTTGATTTCTTCTTCACCCAGCTCCGCAGAACGGCCGGACAGGACCACCTTGCCCTTGAGCATGACGTGACTGATCTCGCCGGTCTTGATCGCCCGCTTGGTGTCCTGTTCCACCAGCACCACGGTCATGCCCTCGCCGCTGATCTGCTTGATGCGGGCATAAATATCCTTGATAATGGTGGGGGCCAGGCCCAGGGAGATCTCGTCAAAGAGCACCAGCTCCGGGTTGGTCATCAGCGCCCGGCCGATGGCCACCATCTGCCGCTGGCCGCCGGAGAGGCTGCCGGAGAGATCGTTGCGCTTCTCCTTGAGCACCGGGAAGAGCTCGTACACCCGCTCCAGAGAGTCCTTGACCTTGGCCCGTGCGGCCTTGGGGTAGCTGCCCATGACCAGGTTGTCCTCCACAGTCATGCGGATGAAGCAGCGGCTGCCCTGGGGCACCAGCGAGAGGCCCCGCAGCACGACCTTTTCTGCCGGCATTCCGGTAATGTCTTCCCCCTTGAAGGTGATCGTTCCGGCAGTCGGCTTATGCACCCCGGCGATGGTGTCCATCAGGGTGGATTTGCCCGCGCCGTTGGCGCCGATGACCGAGACGATGATCCCCTGCGGCACGTCCAGCGTGGCCTCCTCCACGGCGACAAAGTCGCCGTATTTGGCCTGGACGCCCTCTACTTTCAGGATAGGCTCACTCATCTTCTTCCACCCCCAGATAAACTTCTTCCACCAGCTTGGAGTTCATGACCTCCAGGGGCTCCCCCACCAGCAGGTTGTGGCCCTCGGACATACACATCAAGGTGTCCGTGGACTCCACCATGGTCTGGATGACGTGTTCGATCCAGATAATGGAGTAACCGGCGGCCTTCAGGTTGGCCACCATTTTCATGACATCCTGGACCTCCGCCTCGGTCAGGCCAGCGGCCACCTCGTCCAGCAGCAGCAGCTTGGGCTCGGTACCCAGGGCCCGTGCGATCTCCAGCCGCTTGCGGTCCAGCAGCGTCAGCTCACCCGCCCGGATCTCGCGCTTTTCATACAGCTCGGTGAGCTTCAGCGCCTCCAGGGCCACCCTGCGCCCGTCTTTCTCCGAATGGCCCGCGCCGTGGACGGAGGCCACCAGGACGTTTTCAAATACGCTCATGCCCTCGAAGGGACGGGGCACCTGATAGGTGCGCCCGATACCCAGCTTGCAGCGGGCGGCGGCGTTCGTTTTCGTTACATCATGCCCGTCATAGGCGATCTTTCCCTTGGTCGGGATGATCAGGCCGATCAGGGCGTTGAACATGGTGGTCTTGCCGCATCCGTTGGGGCCGATGACGCCGTAGACCTCGCCACGTTTCATTTCAAAGCTCAGGTCATTCAGGATCTGAACCCGGCCGTAGCCGGCGTTCACGTGTTCGAACGACAGAATGGTATCCGTATCCATGTTTCCCTCCCGTATTGCGAAGCTGGGGCGGACGGAGAGCCGAGACTCCCCCGCCCGCCCCGGTCAGATCCGTTGCGCTTGGGTTTTCGCTCTTACTTGTTGGAAGCGTTTCCGGCGATGTACGCGCCAGTGGTGGAAACCTCGGGGAACACGCTGTTGTCGATGATGACCAGCTCCATCGTGCCGTCCTCCGCGCGCTGCCACTGACCGCCGCAGACTACGGTGTCGGAGTAGTGCAGGCCGCCCATGGTGTTCTCATACTTGATGGGGCCGACAATGGTGGTCACGTCCAACTGGGACAGGGCGTCGCGGACCGCCGTCTTGTCCGTGGTGCCCGCAGCCTGGAAGGCCTCGACGGCCAGCTCCATGGCGGCATAACCATAGCCGGCGGGCTGGGGCATGGGACGGCCGCTGTTGGCGGCGGAGTAGGCCTCGCCCAGCTGTGCGCAGGTCACGCCGGTCAGATCGGAGGTATAGGGGTGATCGGGGCTCCACCACACCTCGGTCATGACGCCTTCCATGATGTCCTCGCCGATGGCTTCCATGTCGCCCAGCAGCAGGCAGCACTTGCCCATGGTGACGCAGCCGACTTCAAGGCCGCTCTGCAGGGCCTGGCTCCACAGATTGGAAAAATCGGGAGGCGTGTTGGTACCGGCCAAGACGTCGATCTCGGCGCTCTTGAACTGGCTGATCACGTTGGAGAAGTCGGTCGTCCCGGCGGGGTACTGGCCGGGGTCCACCAGTTCGTAGCCGTCTTCGGCCACCTTCTGGGTAAAGACCTCGTACCAGGCGGTGCCGTCCGCGTCGTTGGCGAACGCCACGCCCACCTTGTGGCCCTGGCCGGGGCCGTAACCGGCCGCCGTCCACAGGGCCTTGTACTGCTCGTAAACATTCTCGATCGTCCAGAAGGCGTGATAGGTCCACTCATACTCATCGGCGGCGCCGGCCACGGCATTGACAGGCGCCTGGATGGCCACGCAGGGCACGCCGTAGCGCTCGGCCACGGAACTGACGGGGATGACGGTCTCGGGAGTCTGGATCGCGACGATCAGGTCCACCTTGTCCTCTTCACACAGCTTCTGCGCCATCTCGGTACAGGTAGTGGTGTCGGACTTGGAGTCATACAGAACAACTTCGACGTTCTTCTTTTCGCCGTCCACCTCAATGCCGCCCAGGGTGTCGTTGACATAGGAGGTGATCTGGTCGATGACCCACTGGCCGCCTTCGCCGTTTCCGGCCAGAGCGCCGGTGGAGGGGTTCACATAACCGATCTTGATGGTACCGCCGCTGGAGCCGCCGGAGGAACCGCCAGAGGAGCCGCCGCCCTCGTTGCCGGAGCCGCTGCCTCCGTTGCCGCCGCAGCCGGCCAGCAGGCCGGCTGCCATGACCACGCAGAGCAAGAGCGCGAGGATAGGTTTCTTCTTCATCGTTCGATCTCCTTTCATTGCTTCAGCCGGGCGTCAAGGGCTTTTCCCCTGTCTGTCAAGGCTGAGCTTCTGACCGAATTCTATCAGTTTTTCCCTTAAGCAAACCTTAAGCGCCCCCTTATGCAACCTTAAGTTTTTATGCAACACACGTTTTTGCGGCCAAACTTTTTGCTCCGTTTTTGTTCAATATGACCAGCCCCCTGTTGGGGGCGCCAATTTTGGAAGCGGTGTTTGCAGGAAAAAATGCGGAAGGCCCCGCCTTGGCAGGTCCCTCCGCATACGTTCAGGCTTTTCCCTTTTCCCGTACCGGGAGCGTTACCGCAAATGTCGTTCCCTTCGGCCGGTTGTGCGCCGCTGTGATTCGCCCGCCATGGCGCGTTACGATCAGGCTGGCGATGTAAAGCCCCAGGCCGCTGCCGTCCGCCTTGGACTGCTGGCGCTCCTCCCGGTAAAAGCGGGTAAAGATCTTGCCCAGCGCCTCATCCTTGATTCCCACCCCGGTATCGGATACGGCCAGCACCGCTTTCCCATCGGCCATCTGCGCGGAAACCCGGATGCTGTCTCCCGGTTCGGTATACTTCAGCGCGTTTTCCAGCAGGATGGCCAGAAGCTCGGTGAGCAGCTGACGATCGGCCTGGATATCCAGACCGTGCTGAAGCGTACACGCCATCGTCTTGCCCGCCGCTTCGGCCTGGTAGCGAAACGGCTCGATAAAATCCCCCACCATCTGATCCAGATGGATGTTTTCCCGGTGGATGGTCATCTCCGCAGCCTGAAGCTGTACCATCTCCAGCAGATTGGAGGCCATCTTGCGCAGACGGCTGGTCTCAGTCAGCGAATTCATGATAAGGTCGCTTCGCTCGATGATCCGCGCCCCCGGCGTATCCAGCAGCAGCTCCAGGGAGCTGTGGATGACCGCCAGAGGGGACCGCAGCTCATGCGAGGCATAGCTGATGAATTCATCCTGCCGTTCCCACGCCTCGGTCACGCCCTGGACCAGCGTTTTGCTCAAAAACCACCCCACTATCAGTACCAGCAGCATCGCCGCCAGGGTGCACTGCACCAGTACCCGCAGGATGATGGCCAGAGAGGCTTCGATCTCCGTGGAGTCGGTGGTCATCTGGACATAAAAGGTCTCCCCCGCCGAAGTGGTCACAGCAAGCGTGTAGGTGCGGTAATAGAGCACAAAGCTGTTGCGCTCCACCGATTCGGTCTGCATGCCGTGCGCCCCGGCCTGAAAGCCGACGTTGAGCATGTAATCAAAGCTGGACAGATACTCCGCGTTGAGAATATTTCCCTGACGATCCCGCAGCAGCAGGAAAATGCGGTAGGTGATCACATAGCTGCCCCGGTCGGTATAGACAATGTTCTTGCCGTTTTGAAAGTTCTCCACGGCGCCGTCCACATTGGACTCAATGGCCTGGGCGGCATGCTCCATCTGACGGTCCACATCCTCATAGAGGGCGCCCTCCGCCACCGCGTATACGATCAGATCGAAAATACCGAACAACGCCAGAAATACCACGAACAAAAGCAGCATATACCGCAGGCGGCGCTGCAGCAAGAAGGCTTTTCTATCCATAGAGCTCGCTGTCGTCGGTGAGGATATAACCGATCCCCCGCACGGTCTTCAGATACTTTTCATAGTCGTACTGCCGCAGAAGCTTCCGGATCTGACTGGCATAGACTTCCACCACGGAAAAATCCGTAGCGGAATAGAAGCCCCATACGCGCTGGAACAGGCGTTCCTTATGTACGATCACGTTCTTGTTTTCCACCAGATAGTAAAGAAAATCGAACTGCTTGCCGTGCAGGTCCAGTTTCCCGTCCCCGATACGGGCGGTGCGGGTATTGGTCCACAGCGTCAGCTCCAAAAAGCGCAGACCTTCGCGCTGAGCGCTCTCATCCCGCCGGGTGCGGCGCACCAGTGCGTCCAGCCGGGCCTGAAAGATATCCAGATCAAAGGGCTTGGACAGGTAGTCGTCCGCCCCCGCCCGCAGGCCCTTCACCTGGTCGGAAGCCTGTCCCAGGGCGGTCAGCATAAGCACCGGCGTGGTGATGCCTCCGCCGCGCATCTGCTCCAGCACTTCATAGCCGTTGAGCCGGGGCATCATCACGTCCAGAATGATCACATCGAAGCTCTCCCGGGCTAGACGCTCCAACCCCTCTTCTCCATCGAACGCCTGGGTCATGTCGAATTTGTGCTTGAGGCTCTCACAGATGTTGTTGGACAGGATCCTGTCATCCTCTACGATCAGCGCTTTCATGAAGCCGCTCCCTCCTCCCCCGTCCCGGCCGGGCCGGGTATGGGGATGATATCTGCTGTAACCGGGATCTCCGGGATCAGATAATTGCCCACGATCTCCTGACGGTAGGTGCCGTCCGCCCCCATGACCCACTGTCCGGTCACACAGGGCATCACGGACACATGCTCTTCATTGAAGGAGACATAGCCCACCACGGTGTCCAGTCCGGTCTCCTCCGCTGCGGCATTGATGGCGTCCAGCTCCAGAGAACCGGCCCGCTTTAGGATATCATACAAGATCTCCACATTGGCGTGCTTATATCCAACGGTGGGCGGCGCGTCCGTCAGCGCGGGATCAAACCGCGTCCGGTAATCCTCCGCCAGTTCCTGACAGCTCCAGCCGTTGATGGAGGAGGTATAGGGAAAATCGGAACGCCACCACACCTCGGTGATCAGGCCGTTGGCCGCTTCCCCCATGGCCTCCACGTCGGCGGCGAACAGGCAGGACTTCGCAACCGTGCACATCTTGGGCCGGTAACCGGCGGACAGGCATTCCGACCAGAAGGCGGAAAAGTCAGCCGTAGTCATCACGCCCAAAATGATGTCGCATGGGGCGGCGGCAAAGGCCTCCACGGTGGCGCTGTAGTCTTCCATACCGATGGCATAGCGCCCCGGGTCCACGATGGTATAGCCTTTGGCCGCGGCAAATTCCGTAATGAAAGTGGTGATCTCGATCCCCTCGCTGTCGTTCGCCGTGAGCAGGCCGACCGTCTTGTTGCTGTCGATCTGCTCCCAGGCATCCAAAAAGCAGAGCATCTCCCGTTCGTTGTCAAAAAAGGTGTGCCAGGAGTTCTGGTAAGGCCCCCCCAGTACCCAGGCGGACGCCGGTGCGTCTACCGAAATGCAGGCGATCCCTGCGCGCTCGCATACGGCGGACACCGGAGAGACCGTATCCGCCGTATGCGAGACGATCATGATATCCGCCCCCCGTTCGATGAGCTCCAGGGCGGCCGCGCCGGCTCCCGCCACATCCGATCCGGAGTCGGCATAGATCAGCTCCAGCCGGCAGCGCTTCCCATCCAGCACCACGCCGCCCTGTTCGTTGACCGCGTCGATGGCCGTCTGCTCCACATAGGGGGTCCCCTGTCCGAAGGAGGCCAGCGTACCGGTCAGCGGGACCACACGGCCCACCAGCACCGTATCGTCAAAGATCCAGCTTCCGTCCTCCGCCTTCCCTGAGGGCGCCGGTTCCGGCCCACGCGGACGGCACGCGGACAGTGTGAAGGCCAGAGCCAGGCATAACAGCACGGCCGCCCCTCGTCTCATTCGCCACGCCTCCCCCTTTGGCTGTCGTTTTCTCTATTCTATCGGATTGTCAAACGGATTGCAAGGTGATTCAGAGCCCCTCCGCTTTCTGTGCTCCATCCGTGCCGGTCTCTCCATGCTTAAGGCTGTAATAATAGCTTCCCCTTCCCAGCCCGGCCGCCACCCCTTCCGCGAAGGTCCCCAGCTTGGCCGCCGCGGCCAGGCCCAGGCGGCGCAGTCCGTAGGCCGGTCCGAACCGCGCTATGATTTGAACCGAGGAGCGGATATCGTAAAAGGCCCGGCTGGAGCGCATAAATTCCTTCTGGAGTTCCCAGGCGGTCATGTGCTTGGGCCGAAACGTCACGTTCATCATGTCGAACTGTTCCCAATCGCGGGTCAGTATCCGCCCCTCCTCCCGGTACTGCTCATAAACGGCGGTGCCCGGGAAGGGCGTCAGAATGGCCGGTTGGAGCTGATATGCTCCGATTTGCCTGGCAAACGCCACGGAGCGGCGGATATCCTCCGGCGTATCGGCGTCGATCCCCAGCACCAGACTGGCGATCAACCGGATCTTGTGCCGTGCCAGAGCCGCGCCGCAGGCTTCGATATCAGCCACCCGCTGATGTTTTTCGACCTGATCCAGCGCCTGCTGATTCAGGGATTCAATGCCGACCAGGACCCGGTTCAGATGCGCCTGCTCCAGCAAATCAAGGAGCTGCTCATCCCGGTAGAGGTCGGTACGTCCAAAAAAGAAGGTCTCCCGGAACACCAGATCCTCTGCAATCATCCGGCGGCAGATTTCTTTAGCGTAGTCCGGGTCGGCCGTAAAATTGTCGTCTTCAAAGTTCATATAGCGAAAGCCCAAACGCTTGTAGCAGCGCAATTCCGCGATCACGCTCTCCACGCTGCGCCTCCGGTAAGGCCGGAACATCCGGGAGGTGGTGCAGAAGGAACAGCAATAGGGGCAGCCCCGGCTGGACATCACGTTAGCCGTGTCGCAGCGGGTCTTCAAAATGGAGTAATCCGGAATGGGAACGCAATCCAGGTCTTCCACACAGGGCGCACGGACGACGGCGTCCCGGATGCGGCCCTCCACCACGTCCAGGATGACCCGCTCCCCTTCTCCGACGATGACCTGATCGGCGTGCTCCGCCGCCTCCTCCGGCAGGGTGCTGGGGTGGATGCCGCCCAGGATCACCCGCGCTCCGGTCTCCCGACGGAAGCGGTCGGCCAGCTCGTAGGCCCGCGGCGCGGTGGATGTCATGGCGTTCAGACAGAATACGTCCACGCCTTTGGTCAGCCGCTTGTAATTCAGGGTGGTATAGAGCTCCTCATAGACCTCCACCTGATGCCCCGCCGTCTTCAGAATGTGGCCCAGGATCAGCGGACCCGTGATGGCGTTTGTGTGCCCGTAAAAAGAGCCGCCCAGCCGGTAGAAGCGCTGGCGCCGCAGCCAGCTGGCGGGCGTGATGAATACAATTTTCATAAGGGGCCTCTCTTTCTTGGTTCGCGCGCGGCAGCCCTGCCCCCGGCCCGGGCCTGGTATCGGTCTGTCAGGCGCTCCTATTCTTCTCTATTCTGCCCCCACCTCCGATGACCCAAACAGCAGCGGACAAGGCGGTCAAAACAGACCCAAAGGCCTGTTTCGACCCAGCCTGTCCCAAGATGAAGGAACTCTGCAAGGCGCTCCTGCGGGATGGTTTTTCAACCGTCAGGCTGTTGAAAAACCCTCTTGGAGAAGAGCCTCGCAGAGTTCCGTCGTCCGCAGACGACGGAAGGAAAGAAATCTCCGTCATTTCCGGCGACATGCGCGTCGGAAATGACACCTCTCATGACGGACAGGGCGACTTTTCTGCCAGAATCGAGCCCTGTCC
>NZ_JALFGV010000048.1:0-64663 GCF_022777125.1 Lawsonibacter sp. | reverse complement strand
GAAAAGTCGCCCTGTCCGTCATGAGAGGTGTCATTTCCGACGCGCATGTCGCCGGAAATGACGGAGTTTCCTTTCCTTCCGTCGTCTGCGGACGACTCAACTCTGCGAGGCTCTTCTCCAGGAGGGTTTTTCAACAGCCTGCGGGACCACCCGTAAAACGGGTGGTCCCGACCTGTTCGTCCCATCAACTTTTGAGTTTTCGTTTTTTTGCAAGCTTCACAAGCTCATACCACAGCACCGACGCGGCGGCAAGGCCAACCGCTGTGAACAGCTGTGTGACGGTGAGGGGGGCAAACTTCAGATAGGCTGAGACCGGCGTGTACAAAATCACGGCCAGCAGCGCAATTGTGCCCAGGTTGACCGCCCACATCACGCGGTCTTTGATGAGCCGCTGGGCAGAGCGGTACGCAAAGTCGTGGTTGGAGCTGTTGACCTGCACCAAAAACAGGTTTGCCAGCATGATGATGGAAAGACCCATGGCGCGGGCCGCCGGCGCGTTGACGGGATCGCCGGAGAGCGTCAAAAAGTAAGCGCCAAAGGATGCGGCAAACACAAAAATACCTTGCAGCACGCTCTTGCCCAGCAGTCTGCCGGTCAGCAGCTGTTCCTTCGGGTCACGGGGCGCACGATCCATAATATCCTCTTCCGCGGGCTGGCGCTCCAGTACAATGGAGCAGGTCGGGTCGATAAGCACCTCCAGCAGCACCACATGCAGCGGCAGAAGCAGCAGCGCGGCGGGCGCAATACCCAGAAACGGCGCCAGCAAGGATGCAAATGCAATGGGGATATGGATGGTGAATACATAGCCCACCGCCTTGCGGATGTTGTCGTAGATGCGCCGCCCGTCACGGACTGTCTCCACAATGGTGGTGAAGTTGTCGTCCATCAGAATCAGGTCGGCGGCCTCGCGGGAAACCTCGCTGCCGCGCTTGCCCATGGCAATACCGATGTCGGCGTATTTCAGTGCCGGCGCGTCATTCACACCGTCGCCGGTCATGGCCACGATCGCGCCGTTTTCCTGAAAGGCCTTGACGATGCGCATCTTGTGTTCGGGAATGACCCGGGAGAAGATGGAGACGGTCTTGACCGCTTCCCGCAGTTCCGCATCAGACATGCGCTCCAGCGCCTCGCCGGTAATGATATTCTCGCTGCCGGGAATTCCAATTTTTTTGGCAATGGCGGAAGCGGTCATCCCATTATCCCCGGTGATCATAACCACGCGGATGCCCGCGCGGCTGCAGACGGCAATATCGGCCTTGACGCTTGCGCGGGGAGGATCGGCAAGCCCCACCAGCCCCAGCAGCGTCAAGCGGCAGTCGGTGATGGAAGCGGGGATGGCGGATTCGTTTTCCGGATGGGCGCTCGCAATGGCGATGACCCGCAGTCCCTGCGCGGAAAGCGTTCTGATCTCTGCTTCCGCGGCATTCCGTTGCGCGTCCGTCAGTTCGCAGATCATCAGGATACGCTCCGGACTGCCCTTGGCGGCAATGACCAGCTCGCCGTCCCTGCGCCAGACGTGTCCCATCATTTTCAGTTCATTGGTAAAGGCGTATTCCCGTACAAGCGCATTGGCAAACAAGCGCTCCTTGGAAATGCCATGCGCTTGACAACAGCGGAGCATGGCCTTTTCCATGGGGTCGTAAGCGTCGGTTTCGCAGCCGAGCCCCATCGTCTCGATAAGCGCCTGCTCGGTACCAGTTGCCACCCAAGTTTCCTGTACGGTCATTTGGTTCATGGTGATGGTACCGGTCTTATCTACGCAGAGCACAGAAACAGCACCCAGCGTCTCCACGCTGGGCAGCTTGCGCACCAGCGAGTTTTTCTTGGCCAGCCGCCACGCCCCCATGGAGAGAAATACCGTAAGAATGACCGGAAACTCTTCCGGAATCATGGCCATGGCAAGCGTCACACCGGAAAGAATGCTTTCAATCAGACGATCGGCAAACGGATGGTCGGGAATATTGAACCATGTGAATACGGCCACCAGGGCAAACAGCGCACCTGCTATGATGGCGCAGGTTTTCACCAGCTTGCCGGTTTGTTTTTGCAGCGGCGTATCCTCCTGCGGCGCGGCGGCGACGCCAAGCCCGATTTTTCCGTATTCGGTCTGCGCACCGATTTGATCCACCTGAACCGTGGCGGTGCCCTGTGTGACGAGGGTGCCGGCATAGCAGCAATCACGGCGCCAGTAATCCTTTGCGGCTTCGGTGCTTTCCGTAGGGATTTTCCAGACCCCCTCTGCTTCGCCGGTAAGGGAGGATTCATCCACACACAGATCGGCACAGCGCAGCACTACGCCGTCCGCCGGAATCTTGACGCCCTCGCAGATCATCATCAGATCGCCCGGCACCAGATCGGCACTTGCGATCTGCTGTTCTTTGCCGTCCCGCATGACGGTGATGTGCGGTGCGGACAAATCCTTCAGCGCATGGAGTGTCTTGTCGGTTTTCCACTCCTGAATCACATCAATGCTGATGATGCCTGCCACAAAAATAAGCATAATCGCACCGTCTCTCGGCTCTCCGAGAATGAAATAAATAATTGCAGCGGCAATGAGCAGCAAAAACATAGGCTCACAGATAATGTGGAATACTTTTTTGAGAAAGCGTTCCTTCTTCTGCGGCGACAGTTCGTTTTTGCCGTATTTGTCCTGCAATCGCTTTGCTTCGGCAGAGGTTAGCCCTGCCTGATTCGGTTGGGTGGCTGTCATAAAAGAATCCTCCGTTTCCCGTTGCCGTCTGGCATTACGGTGTCATGATTTCTCCTATGGCACTCCATTTGAGGTCGGCTGTTCCATAGATGGGTATAAAAACAGCACACCCATGGAACATACAACTGTCCCACAGATGTGCATAAGCTGCAATCTGCTGCCGCCGGCAAAGCGGCCCGGCCCCACGCCCTTACGGGCATCGCCTGCTCAGTTTGTACTGGTGATCTCGCATTCTGGCAGAGCCGGAATGTAATGCAGTGCAAAGAGATTACTATCTATTATATGAGAGAGATTACGGATTGTCAACGAAAGATATCGGGGCGTTCGCAGGGAGAAAAGTAACGCTTCCCCCCTGCCGATTGTACCAGCAGGCGCCGGGCGCGGCGGCACACACTTTTCTCACATATAGCGAATAACGGCTTTTCTGAACGAGAAGGCCCGACGCCCCAGAGCAGGGCGCCGCGTCAAGATAGAGAAAGCCCCCGAAAACGTAGTGCTTTCGGGGGCTTGTGGCGGAGCGGGTGGGATTCGAACCCACGGACGGTTGCCCGTCAACTGATTTCGAGTCAGTCCCGTTATGACCACTTCGATACCGCTCCATATCAAATTATGAACATGCCATGGAAGAAACCGTGAGCGGGATGGTTGGCGCTTTACCGGAGCTTTGCTCGTTATAACGCCCGAAGCCCTCGTGCAGCAAGGCTTGCCGGTCCAAGTCAGAGGCGATCCCGCATAGTCTGCAAGCCGGTCCCGGCACCCGATAAAAGCTGCAGAAGAAATGCGCGGCGGCGGGAGGGCGTTTGGACGAAGGCTTTGGGGCCGCTTCGGGCTTTGAATAGAATACCGTATTTTTGGGGGCTTGTCAATATTGCAAGGCGGGGTAAAATAAGATATAATCTTAAATCGACCGGGAAAGCAACTACATCCGCAGGAACGGCGCAGCGATTTGGCTGGAACAGAAAGGAATGGCAATGGAAGAATTAAAACGGCGCATTCTCAGTGACGCGGTGGTGGGCGAAAGTGACATTATTCATGTGGACATGTTCCTGAATCACTGCATGGACATGGAATTAATGGAGAAGATGGGGAACGAACTGGCGCACCGCTTTAAGGGGGAGCGAATCACTAAGGTCCTCACGGCGGAGAGTTCCGGAATCGCTTTGGCCTGTTTTGTGGCGCGGGCGCTGGATGTACCGGCGGTCTATGCTAAAAAATTTCAGACCGGCTATATCGACCCGGAGGTCTATTCCGCGGAGACGCATTCGTTTTCCCTGGAGAAGTCTTACACCTTGCGGGTATCAAAAAAATATTTGGATAAAGATGATGTGGTGCTGCTGGTAGACGATATCCTGTCTAACGGCCAAGCCATTCTAAGCCTGCTGGAGCTGGTAGCGAAAGCCGGGGGCGAGGCGGCGGGAGTGGGCGTGGCCATCGAGAAGTCCATGCGCGAAGGAGGAAAGGTGCTGCGCCGCATGGGACTGAGAGTGGAAGCGCTGGCTACGGTTCTCCGAATCGAGGGCGGAAACATTATTTTGGCATAAGGGGCAAACGCTATGACGCAGGAGATGCTGGACAAGATCAACCAGGCCAATGCTTTTATGCACCATAACCATATCCGGGTTGTGCGTCAGGAGCGGGATCAGGCCGCTGTCTCATTGGAATTGTGTCCTGACAGCCTGAATCCCTTTGGGATGCTCCATGGGGGCGCCTATTTTACGATGGCGGACTGCGCCGGCGGTGCGGCGGCCAGAAGCGACGGGCGGCGGTATGTGACCCTGGAGGGCTCCATCCACTTTATCCGTGCGGCAAACGAGGGTACCGTCACGGCCCAGGCCCGGGTCCGGTACCGCGGCGGCACCACCTGTCTGGTGGAGATCGACATTAAAGATGAGACGGAACGGCTTCTGGCGACCGGAAACTTCACGTTTTTCTGCGTTGGAACACTGGAGACATAGGACACAGACGCCCTGGCTGCGGCCGGGGCGTCTGTCCATTCAGGGACAGACGCGCAGGCGCATGGCCAGGGGACGGCCGCCGTATGCGGCCGGCTGCTCCGCTTCGGCGCGGGGAGCGCAGCGCGGGGGAAAGAGCGTGTTGGAGCGAAACAAATCGAGCGGTTCCGGCGCTGGCCGCGGCGCGCTCCGCCCGCTCCCGCTTTTGTCGGCGCACAGGGGGACGTCAGGCTTGCAAAAGCGAGAAAAGAATGATAGACTGAAACGAATCGCCAATCGCCCGAAAAGAGGGAAACGTGACATGAAGCGTAAGGCAAAGGCAAGCGCCCTGATTCTAGCGGCAGTGCTGGGCAGCGCGGTACTGCTGGGCGGCTGTGCCCGGCAGACGGGCGCCGCAGATCCGGTGGCCATCACCGTGTGGCATTATTATAACGGCGCGCAGCAGGTGGTCTTCAGCCGCCTGGTGAACGAATTCAACGAGACGGTGGGCGCGCAGCAGGGGATCGTAGTGGAACCGCACAGCTATGGTACCATCGGTGATTTGACCCAACAGGTGAAGGACGCCATTTATGACAAGGTGGGGGCGGAGCCGCTGCCCGACCTTTTTGCCGCCTATGCCGACACCGCCTATGAGATCGACCGGTTGGGCATGCTGGCCGATTTGGGGGAATATCTTACCACGGAGGAGCAGCAGGCCTACATCGCCGCCTATCTGGATGAGGGACGTTTTGACACGGGCGGCTTTAAAATTTTCCCGGTGGCCAAGTCCACCGAGCTGCTCAGCGTGAACAAGACGGAGTGGGACGCTTTTTCAGCGGCCACCGGCGCTTCGGAAGCCGACCTGGCCACCTGGGAGGGCATTGCCTCGCTGGCGGAACGTTATTATGATTGGACGGATGCCCGGACCCCGGATCTGTCCGGCGACGGGAAGGCCTTTTTCGGCCGGGACGCCTTTGCCAACTACATCTTGATCGGCAGTATGCAGCTGGGAGTGGAGCTGTTCTCCGTGGAGGATGGCCGGATCACCCTTCAGGTGGATCACGACGTGATGCGCCGTCTGTGGGACAATTACTATGTTCCCTATGTAAAAGGCTACTACGCCTCCTATGGCAAGTTCCGCAGCGATGATTTGCGTACCGGGGATATTGCCGCTTATGTGGGCTCTACCAGCGGAGCGACCTATTTCCCCGGCGAAGTCACTCGGGCCGACGGAAGCACCTACGCCATTGAGGGGGCGGTATACCCTCTGCCCAATTTTGCGGGGACCCAGCCCATGGCCGTGCAGCAGGGCGCGGGCATGGTGGTGGTCAAGTCGACCGAGGAGCGGGAGCGGGCGGCCGTGACCTTTCTCAAGTGGCTGACTGCGCCGGAGCAGAACATCGCATTCGCGCTTGCCTCCGGCTATCTGCCGGTGACCCGCGCGGCCAACGATGTGGAAACGCTGCTCCAGGCGGCACAGGATGCGGAAGTGGAGATGACGCCTGTGCTCCGGGGTACGCTGGAGATCGGCGTAGAGATGTCCGAAAACTACGAATTCTATACCAGCCGGGCCTTCGCGCAGGGATACGAGGCCCGTCAGGTGGTGGAAAATTCCATGTCCGGCCGGGCAAAGACGGATCGGGCGGCCGTGGAAGAGGCCATGGCACAGGGCGTGGACCGGGACACGGCGCTGGCTCCGTTCCTGGAGGACGCCTGCTTTGAAGGCTGGCTGGCGGAATTCAACCGGGCGCTGGCTCAGGCGGCGCTTTCCTGAGCAGCGGCGGAGAGGAACAAGGAGGTGGAGCCGTTTGCGGAAAAGAAAAAGGCAGGGGCGGGCGGCCGTCCGCAGCGGCTCCATCCGAAGACGGCTGCTGCTGATGCTGATGGTGCTGCTCCTGCTGCAGACGGCAGTCTACCTGCTGGTGTTTTTCAAAGGCGGGGTGCAGGGAGAGGCGAGAAAAAACGCCTTTTCCATCTTTCGGGAGCAGACCGCCAACCGCGCCCTGGATCTGGGCAACGATATGGTGGAGCGCTGGTCCAACACCCGGGAGGGGGAGAACGACGTCTATGCCGCCGTGGGGGAACTTCTGGACGAGTATGGATTGACGGCGGAAGCGCTGCTGAAGGACAGCGTCCTTTGCCGGCAGCTGGTAGCCGATACGGCGGAGCATGTCATCGCTATGCTCCGCCGCAACGGCGTCACGGGGGCTTTCCTGGTATTGGACAACACGGAGGAGGAGGGCGGACGCCCCGGGTTTTATGTGCGGGATTACGACCCGGCCAGCTATGCCGCGGGCAACGCGGATCTGCTTCTGGAACGGGGACTGCCTTCGGTGGCACGGGAGAACGGCGTGGCGCTGGACAGCTATTGGAGCGCTTTTTTTGACCTGGATGATGCGCCTGCGCCGGAAAACCAATATTTTTTTGCACCGCTGCAGGCGGCTGCCGCAGTGGAGCCGGAGAACCGCAGCAGGGAATACTTTTACCACTGGAGCGGCCGGTTCCGGCTGAGCGAACTGGACCGGGACGTGATCACTTATTCCGTCCCGCTGATCTGGGAAGACGGGACCCTTTTGGGCGTGCTGGGCATCGACGTGAGCTGCGACTACGTGGCCGGACAGCTGCGGTATCAGGAGCTGGGAGACGGTACGGCGGGGGCGTACTTCCTGGGGATCAGCCGGGATGGCGGAACGACCTATACCACGGTATGCACCAGCGGCGCCAATTTCATCGCATGGTTCGGTCAGGCGCCGTCCATCGCCCCGCAGCAGACCGACCAGGAGGGGGTGGTGTGCTTTCGGCAGGGGACGCGCACCCTGTACGGCGTGGTCCAGCCGCTGAAGCTTTACAACGTCAATACGCCCTTCGAAAAGGAACAGTGGGCGCTGGTCGGCCTGCAGAACGGAGCGCATTTGCTGGCCAGCACGCAGCGCATCCAGCGGTTGATCCTGGTCAGCGCCCTGGTGTGCCTGGCCCTGGGGGTATGCCTGATGCTGCTGGCGGCCCGCTATCTGACCAAGCCGCTGACCAACCTGGTCTCGGCGCTGGAGAAGAGCGACCCGGATAAGCCCATCCGGCTGCCGCGGCTGGGAATGTCGGAAATCGACGCCCTTACCGGCGCAATCGAAAACCTGTCCAATTCGGCCACAGAGTCGGCCTCCCGCACCTCCAAGATCCTTGCCATGATCCACATCCCCATCGGCGTTTTCAAGTATCAGAAGGACGGCCAGAGCGTTTTCTGCAGCCGCAGCCTGTGCGAGCTGATGGGCTGGCCGGTGCCGGAGGAGGACACCTATCTGACCTCGGCGGAATTTCGGGGCCGGATGGAGCACCTGCGGGCCTATCAATACAGCGGGGAGCCGGCCATCTACCGCCTGCCCGGCGAAGGCAGCGGGAACCGCTGGGTGCAGCTGACCTGGCGGGAGGAGGGAGACACGATCCTTGGCGCCTTTGAGGATGTGACCCGGGACGTGGAGGAGAAGCGGAGGATCGAGTACGAGCGGGATTTCGACATCCTGACCGACCTCTATAACCGCCGGGCGTTCGACCAGCAGCTGCGCAAGCTTTTTTCTCCTGCGCGGCGGGGCCGGCTGCAGGTGGCCGCGCTGCTGATGCTGGATCTGGATAATCTGAAATACGTCAATGATACCTATGGACACGACTATGGGGATCGCTACATCCAGGCATTCGCCAAGTGTCTGGAGTCCTTCTATTGCTGCCGCAGCGTGGTGGGCCGCCGTTCGGGAGACGAGTTCAACGTGTTCCTGTACGGCTACGAGAATCAGGAGGCGGTTCGTGCCTGCCTGAAACGATTCCGGGACGAGGTGGGCGAGGCCAGCCTGGTGTTGTCCACGGGGGATCGGATGCGGGTACGGGCGTCCGGCGGGCTTGCCTGGTACCCGCGGGACGCTGGGAATTATGAGGAACTGCTGCGTATGGCGGATTTTGCCATGTACTCCATCAAGCACACGGTCAAAGGCCGGATTCAGGAATTTGACCGGGAGGATTACGAGCGCAATTCCATCCTGATCCAGGGCCAGGACGCGCTGAACCGCATGATCGACGGCAGACTGGTGCGCTATGCTCTGCAGCCCATCGTTTCCGTAGCGGACGGGGGTGTGTATGGCTATGAGATGCTTATGCGCCCCCAGCTGGAGCAGCTGAAGGACCTTCGTTCCCTGTTTTTGCTGGCGAAGGCGGAGTCCAAGCTGCTGCAGATCGAGGAGTTGACCTGGGCTGAGACGCTGGCCGCTTTCGACCGGCTGGATCGGACCGGGATGATCGCGCCCGGGCAAAGAGTATTCATCAACTCCGTGGCCAGCCAATGCCTTACCGACGAGGATCTGGCGGCCCTGGAGCAGCGCTACGGCCGCCTGCTCTCCCGGGTGGTCATCGAGATCACGGAGGGGGAGGCGTCCGTGGGGAACATCACCAGCCGGAAAAAGCACCGGGCGCAGCTGTGGAACGCCCAGCTGGCGCTGGACGACTACGGTACCGGCTTCAACAGCGAGGCGGTGCTGATGGAGTATGCCCCCGACCTGGTCAAGGTAGACGTGTCCATTATTCGGGGCATCGACGCAGACCCGGACCGGCGGGATCTGCTCAACAGCCTGATCGGCTATGCCGGCACGCGGAATATCCAGGTGCTGGCGGAGGGCGTGGAGACCGCGGCGGAGCTGGAGACGGTCATTGCCTGCGGTGTGGATTACATCCAGGGCTATTACATTGCCCGGCCGGACTTCGAAGTCCGGCCGATCCCGGCCAGAGTACAGCAGGAGATCTTAACGCTCTACCGCAAATATACCTTTGGCTGACGCGGGCCGGCACGCCCGAAGAGGGATGCGCCGTCCCGGCATCAGGAAGGCGGGACCGGAACAGAGAGAACCGGCCGCGGATCTTTATGATCCGCGGCCGGTTTGCTGCAGTTCTGTCATTCGGCTTGGGAGAAGGCCAGCAGCATCTGGGCCAGCTGGGCCCGGGTGAGGGGCTGGGCAGAAGCGTTGGAGGCGTCATAGGAGAGATTGGCCAAAGCGGCGCAGCGGGTGAGCATCTGCTCCATCTGAGTCCCGGTAACGGCTTCGTCCGGGAGGAAGCGGCCCTGGCCATCCCCTTCCACGATGCCGTTCGTGACGGCCCAGCCCACATAACCGCTGTACCAGGAGCCGGAGGAGACGTCGGAACAGGCGTCGCTCTCCGCCTGCACGGCGCCGGCCATGCGTGCCAGCACCGTAATGGCCTGGGCGCGGGTCACGGCGGCGTCGGGGGAGAAGCGGTTCCCGCCGGTGCCCTCCATCAGGCCGCTGTCATAGACGAATTTGACCGCCTCATACGCATCGCTGCTCTGCGGCACATCCCGGAAGGGCGGCGCGCCCACAGTGAACTGCCACTGACTGGCGCCCACATACTGCTGCGTGCCGCTGCGTACGGCCACGGTGAGCTGATAGACGCCGTCCTCGGTGGGCAGGATAGCGGCAATGGCCTGCGCACCGTCGGAGAGCAGGCAGGATTCCGCGTAATTTTCGCTGGGAACGTCGGTGATGGTGAGCTGGATCTGGCTGTCGTCCAGATCTTCCACACTGGCCTGGATGTCGGCGAGGGCCACGCTCTGGCCGGAGGCGATGCTGGACATGCCCGCGCCGCCGTTGACGGTGAAGCTGACCCGGGTCTTGCCGGAGGCGTCGGAATCACAGACCCCGGAGAAACTCTTGACGGCCTCGGTCAGAATAAACTCGGTGGAGCCGGAGCCGCCGGCCTGGCCCTGCTGTGCGCCCATACCGCCGCCAAAGCCCTGGCCCTGAGGGCGCTCCATGTCCTGGCCGCCCTCAGGCGGGGTCCCGGCCCCGCCGTTTTCCGGGCGCTGCCCCATCTGAGACGGGTCGAAGTCCTCGGGCAGCGCGGGGGGCTGGCCCTCCGCGCCGGGCTGGAAGTTCTCCGGTGGTTCAAAGCCGTCGGGAAGGGGCCCCGCTCCGGGCCGCTGGCCTGCCCCGAAGCCGCCCATCATGCCCGATTGGTTGCCGCTGTAGCATTGGAGCACGCCGTCCACAGAGACGGAATAGACGGTATTCAGCGCCAGCGTGGGCGCAGTCAGGGTAATGGACTGGCACGTTTTCCGGGTGACGGCGCTCCAGAGCGTGCTGCCCTCGGCGTCGGTGAGCGTGACCTGGCTGCCCGCCGGGAGCGTGGAGGCAAAGGAGAGCTCCAGATAGGGCTGCGCCGAGTCGCTGTCCGCCGCGTCGTTGCGGGTGCCGAACGCGTACAGCGTGCCGCCGTTGATGGTGATGGCGCCATCGGCGTCGATGCCGCCGTCCGGAGAGGTCTCGTTGGCCATGGTCCAGATGGTGCCGCCGTTGATGGTGAGATATCCGTTGGAGTCAATGCCGTCGCCTTCAGACCCCAGTCCGGCGTTGACGGTCAGGCTGCCGCCGTTGATGGTGGTCACGGATACGCCGTCCTCGTTGGTGTTGATGCCGTCGTCCTGACTTTCGATGCAGATGGTGCCGCCGTTGTCGGTCAGGTGCTGTTCGGAGTCCAGACCCTCGTTGTCGGCCACGATGTTGAGCACGCCGGTATCGTCGCCGTTGTCGCCGCTGAGGTTCATGCTCATGCGGGAATAAAAGGCCCCGTCGTACTTGTGCAGCTTCTTGGTCGTGCCCTCCTTGTAGATACGGGCCACGTGGGAGCCGGTGATGTTGTTCTCACTGCCCGCAGCGAGGATCACGTTGGCGCCGGCCGCGGAGGTGTCCGCCACGCCGGAGGCGGCGTAATCCTCTGCACCGCCCGCATCGTAGGCCGCCCAGTCCGTATCGCACTCATAGACCCGGTAGAAGAAAACGGCCGGAGCCACGGTGCAGGTGAGATCGACGTTGTCCAAAATCAGGGTGACCACCGCGCCGGGATCGGTTTTGGCCCCGTCGCCCAGGTCCACGAAGATCTGTCCCCTGGACAGCGTTCCGGTGATGCGGTAGGTGCCCGGCCGGGTGATGGTGACCCGGGTGTGGGCGCCGGCCTCCTCAGCGGAGTGCATCTCCTCTGCGGAGCCCTCGCCGTAGGTACTGTCGGTGCCGTCCGCATAATAGATGATATCCGCCCCGGTATAGACTGCGTCGGCGGGATCGGCGGAGGCAGGCGTTCCATCCACCTTGACGCCGCTGTCGGAGAGCGTGATGAGCACCTCGCCGCTGCTGGCGGAGGCCGCGCAGGCGGTCACGCCGGAACTGAGCAGCAGGGCTGCGGTCAAAAGAAGCGAAAACAGCTTTTTACCCATAAAAAATCACATCCCAACCTTTTGTAGTAAGCGAAGTATAGCACGGAAACCTGAAATCAGTCTGAAGACGAGCCGCAGCCCGGCGAAAAATCGCCGGGCTGCGGAAAAAGGCAGGAGGCCTAGACCGGGAGAACGCCGATGTAGGAGAGCAGGGAACAGGTGAGGTAGGCGGCCTCATCCCGGGTAGTAGCCTCGCCGGGGGCGATGGCATAGAGGCTGTCCCACAGCAGGGTGCCCGTTTTGCCGCTCGCATCGGTCTGACTCATGGCCAGCAGCCACGCGCCCTCCCGGGACCAGTCGGCGTAAGGGGCCAGGGCTTCATAGAGCGCCAGGGTGTCCGGGACCTGACGGGCGGAGCTGTCCAGATACATGTTCAGCCGCCGGCCCAGGCGGCCCATGATGGCGATGAACTGTTCGTGGGTCACAAGGTCGTCGGGGCGGAACAAGCCGCCGCCCACACCGTTGACCAGGCTCATTTCCGCCAGGGCGTTGACGGCAGGGCCATACCACGCGTCCATCGCTACGTCGGAGAAGTGGCTTTCGCCGGAAGGCACGTCGCAGTGGAGCGCCTGAGCCAGCAGGGCACAGAGCTGGGCCCGGGTCAGGGTGTCGAAGGGGCGGAAGAACCCGTCGCCGGAGCCCTGCACCACGCCGTAGGCAGCCAAGGCGTCGATCTGGGCGGCAAAGCGGGATTGGGCCGTATCCGAAAAGCCGCGGCGCTGATACGCCTCCAGGCCGCACCGGGCGGCCAGGTCCGCGGGAGAGATGGTGTTCCAATCGGCTCCGCTGCCCTGAAAGACCCGCACGGCGGAGGGCAGGGCCTCCAGCAGAGCGCGAAAGGCGGCGCGGTAGTCCTCAGAGAGGGCCTGCTCCAGGTCCACATACCAGCTGCGGCCGAAGTCGATGCGCAGCATACCGCGGTTGTCCCCCTCCGGCGCGGGGGAGGACAGGAGCCGGGCAACTGCGGCGGCATGGCCCGGCGCGACCAGCAGATGCGGGATCACCCCGATCGTGTCGGTAGTGCTGCCGCCGGGGGAGAAGAAGCGGAAAGCGGTGATCTTGATGGCGTCCCCCTCGGCAAAGAGCAGAGGATAGGAGGTTTGGTCGAATACGTTCTGCCCCACGCCCTTGCCGAAGGTGCGTTCCCCGATGATCAGGCCCGCCCCGGTATCCCGCACCCCCGCGGCGAACAGCTCGGAGGCGCTGGCAGTCTCGCTGTCGGTCAGAAGGATGACGGGGGAATCGGTGCGGGCCGCCTCCTCCGCACCGTAGCCCTGGTAACGGCCGCCGCTGTCCCGCAGCCAGGCCAGCACACCCGCGCCGGTAAAGCAGGCGGTGGACTGGATGGCGGCGTTGACTTCGCCGCCGCCGTTGCCGCGCAGGTCCACCACCCACACGTCGGCCTGCGCTCCATAGGCGTCGATGGCCTGGGTAAAGTGCGCCAGCGTTTCGCCTCCGAAGGTATCGCAGTCGATGTAGCCGATGTGGCCGTCCCAAAGCTCGCTGACGGTGGCGGGCAGTACGATGGCCCGCCGCTGTACGGTGAGCGTATACTCCGTTCCGCCGCGGAGGTAGGTCAGAGCGACCTGGGTGCCCGTCTCCCCCTGCAGCCAGGAGGAGAGCAGTTCGGGGCTCTCTCCCGCGCCGGGGCGCCGGCCTTCCACGGCTACGATCACATCCCCGGCCATCAGTCCGGCCTCCTCCGCCGGGGTATCCGCATATACCCGCTGGAGGGAAAGGCCCTCCGCAGTGAGACGGTAGGCCACGCCGATGCCCACAAGGGCCTGATCGCTCATGGAGCCGGTAAACTGCCGGTATTCCTCCGGCGTGAAGTAGTAGGTATAGGGGTCGCCCAGCGCGCCCAGGATCTCCTCCAGTGTGGGCAGATATAAAATTTCTTCCGGAATGGGGTCGATGTAATAGGTGCCCAACAGCATCCGGGCCTGGTCCAGGTCCAGGGCCTGGGCGGCGGGAGGGAGGAGCAGAGACAGGGCCAGCGGAACGGCCAGCAGGCGGGCGCGGTGTGTTCGGTTCATAGAGGGGCCTCCTCAAAGGACAAAATATTATGTCACCTGATTGTACGACAAATCGGGAGCGGACGCAAGGCCCGTTCCCGATTTGTTTCCATTTGTCATTTTTGGATGCCGGAGCAGGGGCAAGGCCGGGCGTCCGCTGGCCCCCAAAGCCCGCGTCAGCCCTCTCGGAAAAGCGGCTTTGCCGCTGTTTCGACGATCACAGCGCCTGAAAGCGCGCGGCCCCCGCTCGGAGCAGATGACGCTCCATCAGAGCGGCGCACACCAGCAGCGCAGCGGTGCATACCAGCAGGAGCAGGGACTCGCCCACCAGGCCGCCCAGAGCGATCTGCAGCAAAAGCCCCGCCAGAGAGACGGCCATGGGGACCAGAACGCCGATGAGCGAGGCGGCGGACTGCTTGACCACCGCCGCGTCGCTGAGTGCATCCAGCTTGGGGAAGCAGAGGTTGACATAAAGTCCGAATGGGGCGGTAAAGAGCGCGAAGGCGATCCCGGAGAGCGCCACCAGCAGTCCGTCCAGCCAGGAAAGGCCCAGCGCCAGGGAGAGCAGCGCGGTACCCGTCAGCAGGCAGGGGAGGGTGAGCAGCAGCTGGAAACCGGCCTTAATCCGAAACAGCGTGGCGGTGCCCACAGGAGCCTCTTTCAGGATCCACAGCCGGTTTCCCTCCAGGCTGATGGAGGAGGCGGTCACCGCCGCAGTGGAGAGCACGAACCATATCCCCGCCGCCAGCAGGCCGGTCAGGGGGAGCGTCAGACCCCCGGCCTCCACCTGCGCCAGCAGCGCATCCAGCCGGGCGCGCTGGAACAGCGCCGCCACGCCTGCCGCCGGCAGCAGGAGCAGGCCGAAGCCGGCGTTGAACAGGTAGACGGGGGTGCCGAAAAAGCGCAGCGCCTCCCGCTTCAGCAAGGCGCGCCGCGGTCCGGCGGAGGACAGACGCTCCAGCCGGTAGTCCGAGCGTACCGAGCGGGCCGAGAGCCGGGTGACGATCTGCTTGTACCGCATGGCAAACAGACGTACCACCAGCAGAAAGGGAAGCAGGCACAGGGCAAAGAAGCCCAGCAAAGCCAACGCGTCCCCGCTGCAGAGGCCCCGCTCCATCAGCAGCAGGGGCAGCGCCCAGCCCGACAGGGCGGTGCGGATGCTCCCGGCCGCCTGCCCCATCTGGGTCAGGATGCGGTTGAAGCGGAACAGTCCCCAGAAGAGCAGGAGGAAAAAGAGCAGATAAAACAGATTGGACCAGAGCGCCCGCCGGGCCGTTTTACCGGAGAGCACGGCCAGCACGTATCCGGCCGTCAGGGAAATGAGGGTAGGCAGCAAGGCCAGAAACAGGGCCGAGAGGATCAGCAGCAGGAAGAAGACCACGCCGCCCCCGCCTCCGTGCCACAGATAGGCCGCCCCGGCGGGCAGCAGCATAAAAAATACCGAGACCAGATTCTCCAGATAGAGCGCCAGCGTACGGGAGAGCATCAGCGTAAAGGCGGATACGGGCAGAGCCAGCATCAAGTCGTTGTCCCGGGTCCCGAAGACCACGCCTTGTGCGGCGAAGAGGGAGAAGAGCACCCCCATGACCACCGCCAGCAGGGACATGATGGGCAGCAGCAGCGAGAGCTGCCCCACCTGGGCCAGCTGAGCGGCAAAGAGAAAGCTGTATACGCCGGAGAGATAGAGGGACAGGCCGGCCAGCAGAAGCAGGGCGCCGGCGCCCGTCGCATGACGGCCGGATTTTCGCCCGCCGAACCGGAAGGTGGTGAGCATGGCCCGAAAGTTGAGGGAGAGAAGCGAGCGGAATTTCCTCATGGCTGGCTCGCTCCCTCCAGTTCCAAAAAGACCTCCTCCAGTGTGGAGTCGCCCACCAACTCCGCAGTGGCCCCCTGGCGCACCAGGCGGCCGTCCTTGATGATGGCGATCCGGTGGCAGAGCTTTTCAGCCACCTCCAGCACGTGGGTGGAAAAGAACACGGCGCCGCCTGCCGCGCACAGCTCCGCCAGATAGCCCTTGAGCAGGTGGGAGGCGGCGGGGTCCAGGCCCACGAAGGGTTCGTCCAGGATCAGCAGACGGGGCTTCCGCATCAGGGCGGAGATGAGAGCGAGCTTCTGCTTCATGCCGTGGGAATACCCGCCCACCGCGCTGCCCAGGCTGCCGGTGAGCTGGAAGGCGTCGGCGTACTTGGCGATGCGCTCCTGACGCACTCCGCCGGGGAGCTCATACAGGTCGGCGATAAAGTTCAGGTATTGGATCCCGGTGAGAAAGTCGTACAGGTCCGGATTGTCCGGCAGGAAAGCGGTCACCGCCTTGGCGGCGATGCTCTGGCGGCGGATATCGTGGCCGTCGATGACGATGGTCCCCTCGGTAAAGTCCATCACCCCGGCGACCGCACGCAGAGTGGTGGTCTTGCCCGCTCCGTTGTGGCCGATAAAGCCAAAGATTTCACCGGGTGCAACGTTCAGGCTCAGGTCATCCACCGCCCGCTTTCCGCCGGGATAGGTCTTGGAAAAATGTTCGATCTTCAGCATATGGATCTATGCCTCGCCCACGATCTTCACTGCGGTACCGTAGGCGGTCACCTCCGCCGCCCCCTGCATCACCGAGGCGGAGGCGTAGCGCACGTTGATGACGGCGTCTGCACCCAGCGCCTGGGCCTCATCCACCATGCGCTTGGTGGCGATCTGCCGGGCCTCCACCAGCATCTGGGTGTAACTCTCGATCTCGCCGCCTACCAGGGTCTTCATGCCGGCCATAAAATCCTTGCCGAAGTTCTTGGACTGGACCACACTGCCCTTGACGATGGTCAGGGCCTCGATTTTTTTCCCGGGGATGGAATCAATATTGAGAAGCAGCATCCTCTTCTCCTCCTTGTATTTGTTTGATGCGCTGGATCAGGGCCAGCACCACGCCGACAATGACCACCATCGGCGCGGCAATCAGAAAGATCAGCAGGCCCAAGGGCGGCCGGTCTACAGGGTCCACGGTGCAGGCCCATACGAGAAAGGCGATGGTCAGCCCCATCAGGCCCACGAAGACCAGTGCCGCGGTCACTGGGCCCAGGTAGCGGGCCATGGTATCTTTTTTTCGGATGTTCACAAATCTCGTTCCCTCCTGTTCCATACGTTCCATGCGCCCCAGCCAGTCGTCTGCCTCCAGACCGGGCAGCTGCGCGCCCGCATCCGCAAGCTCCTGACACAGGCGCTGCATCGTGGCCAGATTTTGCTGCTGGCGTTCCAGCTGGATCATATGCCGCCGCAGGCCGTCGGTCAGCGTGAGAGCGCCCTGCTGCATCCGGCGGATCTCCTCCAAGGGCACGTCCAGCTTGCGCAGCAGCTTGATCTGACGCAGCACGGTCACGTCGGCCTCCCCGTAATCCCGATAGCCGTTTTCCTTATTGCGGCCGGGGGAGAGAAGCCCCTCTTTTTCATAGAAGCGGATGTTGCGTTTGGTCACTCCGACCAGTTGTTCCACCTCGTTGATTTTCATCGTTTCACCTCCCACTGGTCTAAGATATACCCTCCACCGGATGGAAGGTCAAGCAAAACTTTTCGGCATTCGTAGTATACACCCGGAGGGACCGGAGTTCCACCTCATATTCTGCGCGCGGAAGGCGCCGGATAAAGCGCGCAGGAAGCCGCGGATGCTTGAACAGGGGAGCCCGCTGCGGGAAAAATACGGTTGACAAACCAGTGCGGTACCGCTATAATAGTCAAGTAGCTTTTCCGGCAAGGCTTTCTTCTGATGTATGCGGATGTGCTGGAACTGGTAGACTGGCTAGCTTGAGGTGCTAGTGTCCCATGGACGTACGGGTTCGAGTCCCGTCATCCGCACCAAAATGTGTTGATGAAAGATGCAACACCGAAAACGTCGCACGAAAGTGCGACGTTTTTATGTATTTTCCGTTGCTTTTTCACTTGAAAAGTTGCAAAAAAACGAGTTTTTCAAAACCCTGGTATTGCCCCGCGAGAGGCGTCATTTTTGAGATGCACCCAGCCGTTTTCACGGTCTGGTGTGATTCGGACACACCGGCCTCAAAAAAAAGAAGAAAAATCTGCAACCGTGCTTCTCTCTTCTCTTACAGAGCGGAGAAACGGCGGTTTTCTTTTTCCGTTCGGTGACTGACGCATAATTTGGATAGACATCCGCAACCTAACATCTGTCACCGCAAGGAGAATTTCTATCCCGATATAGACTTTTCCCGCCAAGGCATAGAGTGCCGGTTTCATTTTATGATCACCAGCAGCAGAGCAGAGATCCCCACACGGCCCCTGTCGCGGCCCGTGTGGCGCATTCTGAGGGCATAACAGACACGGACGCGCCCCCCAGATGGACGAGGCCGTGTAAGCCCCGCAAGCGCCACATAAGAAAATACTGGCTGGGAAAAAGCCGCCCAGGGCATCCGAACACCTCGGATGCCCCTGGGCGGCTTTTTGCGTTTCATGAGAAAGGAGGTAGACATCATGTCAAGCAAAATCAGAAATCGCTTTACAGACGCTGAAATGCAAATTGCCAGAGGAACAGATCTGCCGGAGCTGTTGAGTCATCTGGGCTATCAGGTACTGCGGATCGGCAGATACCACACCACAGTCGAGATGGATAGCCTGCGAATCAAGGACCGGCGCACATGGGCCGGTACTCCTGGAATATCGGCGGAGACGCCATCACCTTCCTGCAGCAGTTTTACGGCAAATCCTTTCCAGAAGCCGTGGAGTACCTGTTGGCCTTCCATGGCAGAGCAAGAGATCCCCCCACCAATGCCATATCACCCATCAAGCGGGACGAGTCCTCCAAGCCCTTTGGCCTACCGCCCCGGAACGAGGATGACCGCAGGGTGTTTGCCTACCTGCGCAAGCTTGGTATCGCCCCGCAGGTGATCCGCCAGTTTTGGAACGCTGGCCTTCTGTATGAGGACGCCGTTCACCATAACTGCGTGTTCGTAGGTAAAGGCAGCGCAGGACAGGCAAAATACGCCGGTCTGCGTGGGGCCTATGACCGGGATGGAAAAGGCTTTCGCGGAGATGTGACCGGTAGCGATAAGAACACCGGGTTCTCCATTTCGCACGATCCCAGGCCGGATCGGGTGTTCGTGTTCGAGGCCCCTATCGGCCGTGTGAGTTATCTTACGCTTCATCGGGACACGGCCGACGCGGTGGCACTTTGCAGCCGTTACGATGGTACGCTGGGAGTCTAGCTGCGAGATCATCTGCAGATCCGAAACATTGTCCGGTGTCTGGATACAGATGCACCGGGGCGGGAGGGTGCCTGCCGTCTCAAGGAAACCTACACAGCAATGGGCCATGCCGTGACGGTGGAGGAACCCCGCAGCGGCAAGGATTGGAACGAGTACCTGCAAAAAAGAAAATCACCTGAAAGGGGAAGACATGCGCCTTTGTGCGATCGGGACGGTCTTCGTGCAGCTCATCCTCGGCCCGAATGCCTTCATCACAGGGCGGGGTTTTGCCAAAATGGGCATGACGACCGTCCTGATCGGGGCGGTGGCCAACATCGTCCTCGACCCGATCTTTCTCTTTGCCTTGAAACTGGGCGTGCAGGGCGCGGTGCTTGCGACGGTGCTCTCCCAAGGCCTTTCCTGTGCGTGGGTGATTGCCTTCCTCTGCGGAAGAAAAACAGTCCTGCGTCTGAGCGGAAGCAATCTCCTGAAGGGACTGAGTCTGCTGCCGCCATGCATTGCACTGGGTATGTCCTCCTTTGTTATGCAGTCGAGCGAGAGCATTATCACGGTGTGCTTCAGCTCCTCGCTGCTGCGCTATGGCGGGGGACGATTCTGCCGAGCGTCATGCAGTTTGCCCTGCTGCGCACGGACTTGGGGGGCGCACAGCCTATCGCCAGCTACAACTTCGGCGCGGGGAACACCGGGCGCGTAAAAAAGAGTTTTCGGCTCCTGCTCACGGCGAGTATGATCGATTCGGTTGTGCTCTGGGCCGGTGTAATCGCGTTCCCGCGACTGTTTGCCCAGATCTTCTCCAGCGACAGCACCCTGATCGACTTTACCGCCCATGACCTGAGGCTCTACTGCGGCGCACGGTTCATCTTTGGCGCGCAGACGGCCTGTCAGATGCCGTTCATCTCCACGGGGAACGCGCTCAGTTCCATCATTGTGGCCGTGCTGCGCAAGTTTCTCCTGCCGATCCCGCTGATCAATCTGATGCCGCACCTGATGGGCGATCAGACCACTGCCGTCTATCTGGCCGAGCTGGTTGCTGACGGACTTGCGGCGATCTTCACGGTGACGCTGTTCCGCTATCAATTCCGCAAGTCCCTGAGAAGCATGGAATACCAGATCGGAGGAATACCCGAAAAGAGAACTCCCGCCGGTCCGGACCGGACAGCGGGAGTTCAGCTTGTCCCCAAGGGCTGCGCCCCTTTTTACAGAGCGCTTCGGCATCATTCCTCCTTCTGCAGGTAGAAAACGTCGATCTTTTCCAGAATCTTATCGATCGCCACAGTGGCGGCGCCGTAGAGGATGAGGTCCTCCACACTGGAATAGCGGATGATGAGGTCTTTGTAGACTTCAGGCAGAAGCCGTTCTTTGGCGGCCTCCTTGATGGCATACATCATCACTTCACCGCCGCCGGACATGATGTCGGAGATGACGATCTCTTTGGGATCGTAGATGTTCACGATGTTCGCGATGCCGTAGCCTAGGTAACGGCCGACCCGCTTCACGGCGGACAGCGCGAAGGAATCTCCCTGGCGCATATGGTGGAAGACGGTATCCGCAGTGACCTTTTTTTCGGAATTCAGCGTGCTCTCCGGATGCTTGGGCAGCTCCGCCAGCACGTCCTTGACGAAGGCCAGCGCCGAGCAGTACATCTCAAGGCAGCCGCAGTTTCCGCATACGCAGCGCGCGCCCATGACGTTGATGGACATGTGGCCGACCTCGCCGAAGATCCCGCGGTAGCCGCTGATGATCTTCCCGTCGATCACGACGCCGGAACCGATGCCTTCACTGGCCAGCAGATGGACCAGAACGTCGTCGCTTCCGATATTGGCGCTGCAGTTCCATTCGCCGAGCGCTCCGGCGTTGGCGTCATGCTCCACGAAGACCGGCTGCTCGAAGGCGTCGCTCAGCTTTTTGTAGATGTCGATCTTTTCCCAGCCGACGAACTCCGTCATCACGGCGATGCGTCCCTCGCGGCGCAGGTAGGGACCGGGGACGGCCACGCCGATCGCGCAGCAGCTGCCGTATTTGTCGATCAGGCGCCTGGCGTCGGCGACAAGGCTCTGCAGCACGGCGGAGGCGCCTGTGGACGGTTCCAGCTTCTGATAGGTCTTGTCCAGAAGCTGGTTTTTGATGTTGAAGATGCCCACGCTGTAAGAGCGGCGGGCGATCTTGATGCCGACCACGTTGAAGTTCTCCGCGTTGAGCCGGATGCCGATGGAACGGCGGCCCAGATTGCCCTTCAGTGTGCCGGTCTCGGAAACGACGCCGGAGGAAAGCAGATCGTTGATGATATTGGTGATCGTAGCCTGCTTCAGGCCCGTCATGCGGGAAAGGTCCGCCCGCGTCAGGACGTCCTCCTTGGACAGAATGCGGAGGACGGAGACGCGGTTGCTCTCCTGAATATCAAAGCTGTTTTTTCCGATTTTTCCCACGGCACACACTCACTTCCCTGTTTGCGACCATTGTAACACAGGATCGCCGGATCTGCAACATCCGGCGGCGGGAAACGCTCATCCGGCAATGCATTGCCGGATGCCGCCCTCGGCAAAGCTCATGCAGATCAGCGCGCAGAGCGAAAAATGCGTGAACAGGACCAGCGGCAGCAGAAACGGACTTGTGAGCAGGAGCAGCAGGGTGCATGCGCCCACCAGCAGCAGCGCCGCGATATTCTGCCAGGTGCGGGCCAGGAGAAGAATGAGCGCGTTGCGGAATACCGCGCGCAGCGGAAGCTCCAGCTGTGCGGCAAGGGGAACGGCGTACATGCTGAAGGCAAAAACGACGTAGAGCCACAAAAGCAGGGCGGCGAGCAGCGGGAGCCGGCCCCGGCCGGAAGCGGCGGCCATGCAGGCGTTCCAGCCCAGGAAGAAGAGCGCAAGGCCGACAGGCGCGATGCAGCCCGGCAGCATGGAGCGGAGGAACCGGGTTCTGACGTCACGGAAAAAGTCCCGGAAGATGTGGACGTCCTGTGCGCGCTGCATGCGGAGCACCGCGCTGCAAAGCGCCGCCAGCGAGGCCGGGATGGTCACGACCGGGATGCAGCCGAGAAGGAAGGCGAGATTCAGCAGGATGAGATCGACCCAGTAATTCCGGACGACCTGAGAGAAGGTTTTCATGTTGTGTTCTCCGTCGTGTCGTTTTTCTTCAGTATAGCATAAAAGGGCGGGAATTGGCATCCCCGCCCTTCCGAAATTTTGATCAGCCGAAGCTGCTCCCGACCAGGACTTTGAGCGATTCGCTGGACATCTGCATCAGAATGGCATCCTTGAGCTGCTCCACCGGGAAGCGGTGCGTGATGATGGGGGCCAGCTGGATACGGCCCTGGTTGATCATGTCGACGGCACGCTGGTGCGTGTCGGGGTTGATCATGGAGCCGACGATCTTCAGTTCCTTCTGATAGACGTCTTCAAGGGTGAGCGGATGGGTCGCGCCGGCCTTGGGGACGCTGAAGAGCAGCAGGGTGGCGCCGCGCTTGGCGGAGGCGAAGGCCTGCGCCGTGGCAGCGGTGTTGCCGACGCACTCGATGACGACATCGACGCCGTCCACGCCGGTGCAGTCCCGAATACGCGCACTCAGATCTTCACGGATGGGATCGATCGCGGCGTCTGCGCCGAGCTGCAGGCCGATGTCGCGGCGCATGGCCACCGGCTCGCTCAGCAGGATCTGGGAGGCGCCGGACAGCTTTGCGAGCTGGACCATCAGAAGGCCGATGGCACCGCCGCCGATGACGAGGACCGTGTCGCCCACGCGGATTTGGGCCCGGTCGATGCCGTGGATGCAGCAGGCCAGCGGCTCGCCCAGGGCGCCGAACTCCAGCGGCACATCGGGCGCGAGCAGGAAACACTGCGCCTCCGGTGCGTAGCAGTATTCGGCAAAGCCGCCGTCACGGTTCACGCCGATGGCATAAAGGCTGGTGCAGAGCTGTTTTTTGCCGATGCGGCAGTAGTGGCACGCACCGCAGTAGCAGTTGGGATCAACGGTGACATGGTCGCCCACGCGCAGCCCTGTGACCTGCGCGCCGACGGCGGCGACCGTGCCGGAGAGCTCGTGGCCCAGCACGACCGGCGGCGTCACCGCGGCGGAGCCCTTGTCGCCGTGGTAGATATGGACGTCCGTGCCGCAGACGCCGCAGGCGGCTACCCGGATGAGCACCTCGTGCGGGGCAAGGGGATGCTCCGGCATGTCCCGCGTTTCAAATTCGCCGTTTCCCAGAAAATAGGTTCCTTTCATGGTGTGTCCTTTCCCTCCATGACGCTGCGCAGCCAGGTGAGAGAAGTCGCGGCGTCCTGATCCAATTGTTCATTGCTTGCGCCGCCGGAGAGGTCCCGCCAGAGGGAAACGTCCCGGCCGACCTGGCCGCCCATGCGCACGAACGGTTCCATGACGACACCGCCCGCGTAGCCGATGCTGCGCAGCGCCCGGCCGATGGCGGCCCAGTCGAAGCGGCCGTTCGGGCCCGGGCAGCGGCGGTTTGCCTCGCCGACGTGGAAATGGCCCAGCAGCGGGCCGCTCTTGCGGATGGCGTCCGTCAGGGAATCCTCTTCAATGTTCATGTGGAAGGTGTCCAGCATGACCTTGACGTTGGGACGGTTCACCGCCCGGACATAGGCGAGGCACTCGTCCGCGGTGTTGATCATGTAGCCTTCAAAGCGGTTGAGCGCTTCCATGCAGAGCGTGATGCCGTGATCGGCGGCAAGATCCGCAAGGCGCTGCATCCGCGCGACGCTCCGATCCGTATCGGCGGCCTTGTCGGTCTCCGGCGTACACTGCGCCGGCCAGTAGGAATAGAGCGCACCGCCGAGGCGGTCGATCCCGGCCAACTCCATTTTCCGAAACATGTCGGCGTAGAAGCGGAAAGCGGCCTCCACCTGGGCGGGGTCGGTGCCGGCGAGGTCATGCCCTTTGCGAGGGCCGTAGCCGCCGGTCAGGCGGAGGCCGTTGGCCTTTGCAGCCGCAGCCAGCTCCCGGAAGAAGCGGTCGTCCTCCCGGTCGAAGGCGCCGCAGGCGACTTCCAAGATGTCAAAGCCCAGACGGGCGCATTTTTCGGTGTAGGGGACGAAGTTCCCGCCCCATTCCTTTTCCCAATAGGCGTAATAAATTCCGTATTTCATGGCAGTTCCTCAGTAGACGCGAATCTCAAAGATACGGGCCTCGGGGCAGCCGTGCGTCGCACGGACCGTGACGCGGACGGCATCGCAGACAGTGCCGTCAAAGGCGAGGCGGTTCAGACGCTGCCCATTGTCCCGCATCTCACGGCCGGCCACGACGGCGCCGCCCAGCAGGAGCTCGACGTCGTAGTCCCGCACGAGCTCGTGCGGGAGGCCCTTGACCTGGCGCTTTTTTACATTTTTGATCAGCGAGGGCTGAATCTCATGGCTGAGATCGGTATCAAAGGTGAGGCGCACCTCCTGCACCGGGGCCGCCCCGGAGAGCGTGAGCGTGAGGCTCTGCGGCTGCGTCAGCGGCGCGGAGATCCAGCAGTTGGAAGCCTTGCCGACGGCGCGGGAATAGCCGTTGATGACGTGGACGGCTTCGCCGCCGGCTGTCTCACTGGTGGCAGAGACCGAGGCGCTGCGCGCCAGATCGGACTCGTCGGTGTTGCGGTGGCCGGGTATGTAGCAGTCATTTTTCAGAAGGAGCTGCTGCAGCTCGCGGATGTGCTTTTCGCCGATCTCGCGCGGATCGCAGCCATGGCGGACCGCCAGCGCGGCGGCGGTGCCGGAGGCCTGGCCGCCGACGGCGCAGGTGCCCATGACGCGGCAGGAGGAGAACGCCATTTTGGAGGTGCTGATGTCCCGGCCCGCCAGCATCAGATTTTTGACATTGCGGCTGTAGTAGCAGCGATAGGGGATGGAATAGTGCCCTTCGAAATTATAGACGCGGGAGCCGACACTGGCCAGCTCCTTTGCGCCGCCCGGCACATGGACATCCATCGGCCAGCCGCCGTAGGCGACGGCGTCGTCAAAGACGCGGTTGGCGCGGACGTCGTTTTCGTTGAGGATATAGTCGCCGATGAGGCGGCGGCTCTCCCGGTAGCCGGGCACCATGCTGACCCACTCGAGATCGAGGTTCTGTGCGCCGTGGTCCGCCTGGTTCTTGATGTGGTCCCAGACGCCGTAGAGCACCTTCAGGAGGTCGTCGCGGATCTGCTCGCTCTCCTGGATGATGTCGTCGCAGTCGCCGCCGAGTTCGATCCACCAATAGCCGGCGTCGACATTGGAGAACTCGGGGAGCTGATTTTTGCCGGCGTCAACGGTCACAAGGCCGCCGCCGTCCGCCTGGGCGCAGACATGATCCACGTGGGGACGGTATTTTAGGTCCTCTTCCGTATAGGTGTTGGCCCAGACCGGCTTGATAAACGTCACCGGTTCGCCGCGGTCCGTCGCGGCGAACATGATGGTGTTGCCCATTTTGTTGCTGTTGGCCTGCTCGGGGGCCGTGGGCTCGTTGAATTCGTATTTGGATTCAGAGCCGACACGGCTCTCCGCCCCGGCCAGCACGCCGACCGTGCCGTGGCCGGTTGCGTCGACAAAGATGGTTCCGCAGACGGTCCAGCGGGTCTCGGTGGTGTTCTGATGGCCGATGACGGCGCGGATGCGGCCGTCCTCCGTGACGATGTCCTCAATGTTGGTGTTGAGGAAGGCCGTGATGTTTTCCTCCATCTTGACCTTCTCCCAGATGATCATGTCAAAGATGGGGAAGTCGGCGTAGGGATTGCGGCGCTTGTTGTCCAGGAGAATCTCCTCGATGATGCCGGTTTCGCGCAGGTTGGGCTTGGAGGAGTGGCAGTTGGCGCCGACGATGTGCATGCGCGTTTCAGAGCTGCCGGTGCCGCCGAAAACGGAACGGTTTTGAATGATCGCGACCTTTACGCCCTCGCGCGCTGCGGCAATCGCGGCGCAGACGCCGGAAAAGCCGCCGCCGATGACAACGACGTCGAAGGACGCTGTTTTTTCATGGATAGCCATAGCTTTTTGACCTTTCCCAGGCTTTTCAGTCCTGAATATCCACGACCACCTTCATGGTGTGCTCGCGGTTGGCGTCGATGTACCGGTAGGCGGCGAGGAAGTCTTTGAAGGCAAAGTGCCGGGTGATGAGCGGCTTGAGCTGCACCTTGCCCTCGGCCACGATGCGCAGCGCGTCCACGTAATCCTCGTGGCGGTACATCATCGCGGTGTCGAGCGTGAGCTCGGAATCGTTGAGGCGGGCGAGGTCCACCTTGGCCCAGTCGGCAAAGACGGCCACGAGGATGATCTTTGCGCCCTTGCGGCTGTTTTGGATGGCCATATCCATCGTGGCGTTGTTTCCGGCGCACTCGTAGATGACGTCGGCCTTATCGGGGCCGAATACCTGCTCGATTGCATCGGCATAGCTGACCCTGGCGGTGTTGATCGCATAATCTGCGCCGAGGGACCGGGCAAGCTCCAGCCGGTAGTCGGAGACGTCGGTGATAAGCACCTTGGCCGCGCCCAGCGCCTTGCAGGACTGCGCAAGCAGGAGGCCGATGGGGCCGCAGCCGATGATGGCGACGTTTCCGCCGACAAGGCCATCGAACCGCTTCGCGGCATGGACCGTGACGGACAGCGGCTCGATGAGCGCTGCCTCGTCATAGGACATGGAATCCGGAATGACGTCCACCTTGGAGGCGTCGACGGCAAAATACTCGCTGGCGGCACCGGTGGTCTGGAAGCCCATAACCTTGAGCTCGTTGCAGAGGTTGTATTTGCCGTGTGTGCAGGGATAGCATTTTCCGCAGGTGACCTGCGGCTCCAGCACGACCTTCTGTCCCGCCGAGAGGCTGGTCACGGCGCTGCCGACTTTGACGATCTGACCGGAGACCTCATGGCCCTGGGTCACGGGATATTTGGTGTAGGGGTGTTTGCCGTGATAGACGTGGATGTCCGAGCCGCAGATGCCGAGACGCATCATTTTCACAAGGACCTGGTCTTCTTTGATCTCCGGGATGGCGACATCCTGAAATTCGATCACGCCGGGGGCAGTCATCACTTCTTGCAGCATAGTTTCAAATCTCCTTTTGCGCGTTTTGCGTGAAAACAATTCACCGGTAAATGAATCAATAGATCCGGACCTCATAGATCCGGGCATCTTCGCAGCCATTGGTGGCGAGAACGTGTACGCGCACACTGTCGCAGAGCTCGCCACTGAAGGCGGCGGTGTTCCGCCGCTGGTGGTTGTCCGTGGCCGTTTGGGCGGCAACGACCGCGCCTGCGCGGAGAAGCTCCACGCGGTAGTCCTTCACCAGCGTCCGGGCGACGCCCGTCGGCTCTTTCTGGAGGAAGGCCTTGGAAACGGAGATGCAGCGTTCCTCGCTGAGGTCCGGGTCGAAAACCAGCCGGACTTCATGGACAGGCGCCGGCTCCGCAAGGGTCAGCGTGAGCGTTTCGCCGCTTTCGCGCAGGGCGCCGGAGCGCCAGAGATTGCTCTGCCCGCCCTCCCGGCGTGTGACGCCGGAGATGATATTTTTTGCGGCGAAGCCGGGCTGTTCGCTGCTGGCGGAAACAGAGGCGCGGAGCGCCAGGTCGTTCGGATCCTCGTTTTTCTGCCCCATGACGTACAGGTCGCAGGCCAGGAGCTTTTGCTGGAGCTCGTGCATATACTGTTTGCCGTACTGCGCGGGCGTCAGCTTTTTCCGGGAGGCGTTCGCCGCGGCCACACCGACGGCCTCGCCGCCGACAGCACAGGTGCCCATCACGCGGGTGGAGCCCATGGCGAGCTTGGAGGCGGAAATGTCGCGCCCGGCCATCATCAGGTTGTCGATGGTCCTGGAGCAGTAGCAGCCATAGGGGATGGAATAGAGGCCCTTGAAGGAGCGGACCACGGACGGGATCTGGCCCTTGGCCCCGAAGCCCGCGGCGGTATGCTCGTCCATGGGCCAGCCGCCGTAGGCCACGGCATCTTCAAAGATCCGGTTGGCGAGGATGTCCTGCTCCTTCAGGACGTAGTCGCCCATCAGGCGGCGGCTCTCGCGCATGCCGCCCAGATTGCCGACCCAGACGAGCTCATAATTCTCCGCGCCGTGGTCGCCGCCGTTTTTGATGTGGTCCCACACGCCGTAGACCGTGCGGTAAAGCTCCCAGCGGATGTCCTCGGACTGCCTGATGATGTCGTCCCAGTCGCCGCCCAGCTCGATCCACCAATAGCCACTCTTGACGTCGTATTTTTCCACCAGCTCGTCGGAGTGGCTTTCATAATCCTCGCCCGGTTTCAGCACCACGACGTCGTCGGCGCTGTGGTAGACCACGATGTCGCCGTGGTACCGGTGCTTGAAGTCGGATTCGTCAAAGGTATAGGCCCAGGAGGGCTTCACAAATTTCACCGGATGGCCGCGGTCCTCCGCCACGAAATAGATCGTGTTGCCCATGGTTTTGCCGTCCGGCACGTCGGGGGCGTCTTCTTCCCGGTATTCGTCCCTGCCCTCCCGGCCGATCTTGTATTCGGCACCGGCCATATAGCCGAGCGTGCCGTTGCCGGTCGCATCCACAAAGACGTCGGCCGTCAGCTCCATCCAGAGCTCCGTCGTCATCTGATAACAGTCGATGGAGGAGATGTGCTTTCCGTCGGAGTGTACAGCGGACATGGTGGTGTTCATGCAGAGCGTCAGGTTCTTCGTTTCCTGCGCGGCGTTCCACAGAACGCCGTCCCAGATGGAATAGTTGTAGCTGTCGTTGAGGTATTTGTTCTCCAGCTGAAGCTCCATCAGGATGCCGGTCTCTGCCGCGTCTCTCTTGCCCCAGTGGCAGGACGCGCCGGAGATGTGCATCCGCATCTCGGAGCTGGCGTTGCCGCCGAAAACGCTGCGGTCCTGTACAAGGGCGGTCTTTGCACCCTGCCGCGCGGAAGCCATGGCCGCGCAGAGGCCGCTCATGCCGCCGCCGACCACGACGACATCAAAATGCCGTTTTTGGGGAGCTTGCTGCGTGTGATCCGGAATTTCGTGAACGTATTCTTTCATTGTGCACCTCACATCGAAAAAAGATGAGCAGATGGGCAAAAAGCGACTGGAGCTCAGCCGCTGATTGCAAAGGTCCGGTATCAGCCCTTGACCGCGCCTGCAGTCAGACCGCTGACCAGCTGCTTGCCGAGGAACGTGAACACCAGGAGAATCGGGATGATCGCAAGTGTTGCTGCGCCGCAGAGGGGGCCCCACTCCTGGCCGAAGAAGCCGATATAGTCGTAAATGGCCATCTGGATGTTTTTCAGCGCATAGCCGTTGACCATGACCGTGGCGGTGATGAATTCGTTCCAGGCGCCGATGAAGGCAAACAGGGCCGCCGCCGCAAAGGACGGACGGATGACCGGCGGGATGATGCGGGTGATGATGTAGGCCTGGCTGCAGCCGTCGATGCGGGCCGCTTCCTCGATCTCCCGGGGCAGGCCGCGTACACCGGAGATGAGCATCCAGATGACGAGCGGCAGGTTATAGGCCGTGTAGAGCAGCGGAAGCGTATACCAGTGGTTCGTCAGATGGAGCTTCATCATCATGAGGTAGTTCGGAATCAGCAGGACGGAGCTGCCCGTGGAGAGCGGAATGCCGATGACCACGATGTAAAAGAGCAGCTTTTTCAGCGGGAAGCGGCGGCGCTCGAAGCCGTAGGCGGCAAGGTACCCGAGGACCAGGCAGGCCAGGATGGTCAGAAGAGAATAGACGACGCTGTTCCAGGCGGTCTGCAGGAAGCTCTGGGCAAAGACCTGCTTATAGTTGTTCCAGGTGACGGTGAAGTTGAAGACCTTCGGCGGATAGGCCGAGATGTCCTGCGGCGTTTTCAGAGAGGTGATGATGCACCAGAAGATCGGAAGGGTCGTCAGAAAGGCGAGGACCACCAGCATCAGCGCGCTGCATGTTTTTCTGGCCGCCTTTTTCGCGGTTTTATTCATGGCTTTCATACGCTCCCTTCCGACTCAGATTTTGTAATTGCTCACTTTGATATACAGCACGATGATCAGCGAGGTGATCAGCATGATGAGAATGGAAAGCGCCGCAGAGGTGCCGAACTGATAATAGCGGAAGCCGAGATTGTACTGGAAGAGCGTGATGACGTTGGTGGCGTCGTTCGGCCCGCCGCTGGTCAGGACCTTCGGCACGGTGTTGTTGGTGAAGTTGGAAACGGTCAGGACGATGATCGACAGCAGGAGTTGCGTCTTGATGAGCGGCAGCTTGATGTGCCAGAGCAGCTGCCAGGGCGTGGCGCCGTCCACCTTTGCCGCCTCGAGCAGGACCGGGTCCAGGCTCTTGAGGCCGGCCAGGATCATGATCATGGCGTAGCCGACCAGACGCCACGTCAGCACGAAGATCAGGGCGATGATCGCCGAGTTCTTGTTTTCCACCACGTAGATGGGGTTGTGGCCGAGTGCCTTGAGGATCATATTGAACAGGCCCAGGTCGCCGTTGAAGAGCCAGCGCCACAGGAGGGCCGCGACCATCATGGAGATGACCCAGGGAATCAGGCCGAACATCTCGATGAGGTAGGCGAACAGGCCGTGTTCCCGGTCCACCCAGAGCGCCAGGAGCAGGCCGATGCCGACCGACAGGAGTGTGGAGATGATGGTGATCTCAAACGTGAACAGGAGGGACTTGCTGATGCGGACGTCTTTCAGAAGCCGCAGATAGTTGCCGAGGCCGACAAAGTCGCCCTTTACCAGATAGTCCAGATTATAAAGGCTGCAATAGAGCGTATAAAAGAGAGGGATGACCAGCAGGAAGATGAGCACGAGCATGGCCGGTGCCACATATCCCATGGATCTGAGCTGTGTGCGTTTTTCTTTCCGTTTCACAAGTTTTGCCCTCCACATGGTTGCCCCTTTCAGGGAAAATGTTGATAGATCATTTTTGGCGCAGACTGCGCAGCAGGGCGGAAAAGTCTCCGCCGGCGGCCGTGCACGGGCCGTTTTGCCGGTTCCAATGGAAGGAAATGCGTTTTTTTCACAAAAACGCATTTCCTTCCATTGGGACACCCTGTCCGGGAGCCCCTGATCAGCGTCAGGGGCTCCCGCAGGGAGAAAACAGCGGGGATGTTTAACGGTTGTTGTTGGTGTTGAAGATCGTCTCTGCATCGCTGAGCGCCTTCATGTAGTCGGTCTCACCGGTCAGGATGGCCTGGACCGGGCGGTTGAGGTCGAGCTTCCAGCCGACGAACGCCTGGGTGTTGGAGGGCAGCCAGCCGTCCGAGAAGGCCTCAAGCATGCTGTTGAGGTACTTGTTGCTGTCATCGATGGTGATCTGCTCCACCGTGGACTTGCGGTTCGGAGCCTGCGCACCGTCGTTGATCCACAGCAGGTCGGATTCGTTGTCGTACATGAGCTCAAGGAATTTGCCGGCGAGCTCCTTGTTCTTGGAGCCGCTGTAGACGCCGGCGAACCAGCCGTCGATGATCGTGCCGCCGGGCAGGGGCGCGAACTGGATGGTGGAGCCGTCGAAGGAGGCGTTGGTGCGGGACGTGCCGAGACGGACCGCAGAGGCGATGGTCATGGCGTATTTGCCGGAGGCAAACTCAGTGTAGATGTCCTCGATGGTCTTGTTGACGGAGTCAGCCGGGGTGACGCCGGTGTCGATGCACTTCTTGATCCATTCCAGAGCGGCAACACCGCTCTCGTTAGCCCACTTGGCAGTGCCGTCCTCGTTGAAGAGGGTACCCTGCTCCTGGAGCAGCCAGTTGACGATCGCCTGGGCGTCGTTGCTTTCGGTGGAGAAGCTCATGCCGAGACCGTAGACCTGCTGGCCGTCGATCTCCCTCGTCAGCACCTGGGCGGCGTTGTAGAGCTCATCGAAGGTGGTGGGGACTTCCAGGCCCGCGGCCTCCAGAAGGTCTTCGCGGTAGAAGAAGCCGGTGCAGTTCTTGTTGAGGCAGAGTGTGTAGTGCTTGCCGTCGCGCTCGCCGAAGCGGAAGAAGCCGTCATCGACGTCGTCGATCTGATCCTGGGTCCAGCTGCCCATGAACAGGTTCTCCAGCGGCTCCAGCAGGCCGGCGTTCAGAACGCCAAACAGCTCGTCGCGGGCGCACCACATGATGTCGGGAGCTTCGCCGGTGGTGGCGGCTGCCATGAACTTACCGGTCATGGTGTCCCACTGCTGCGGCTCGACAACGATCTTCACGCCGGGATTCTCCGACTCAAAGCGGTCGATCATTTTCTGCAGAGCGATGGAACGGCCATTGCTGGTGTTGGTGGGGTCCAGGAAGGTCCACATCCGGATGGTGACGTCTTCGCCGTTGGTGTCAGCGGAAACGGCGACGTCTTTGGTTTCATTGGCCGGAGCGGGGGTCTCGTTGGTTGACGGGGTGCCGCTGCAGGCGACAAGAGAGCCAATCATCAGTACGGCCAGGAGCGTTGCGATTACCTTTTTCATAACAATCCTCCATTTCTATTTAATACCTTTTTCGGTATCAAACTTCTTTTTATGCCGGGGTATGAAGCGTCTGGCCCGAGCCTTCGGGAGCGGGGTGTTCCGCCAGAAACGCTTCCACGTCGGCCTTGCCGGGGATGGCGGGAATGGCGCCGAAGCGCTGCACGGAGAGCGCGCTGGCGGCGTTGCCGAAGCGAAGGAGCGACTGCAGCTCCGCGGAGGACCAGTCTGCGCCGCCGTGCTGCAGAAGCTGATAGAGCACGGCGCCCATGAAGGTGTCCCCGGCGCCGGTCGTGTCGGCGACCTTGACTGAATAGCCGGGCGCATACTGCATCTGATCGCCGCAGAAAACGTAGCTGCCCGCGCCGCCGCAGGTCACGAACAAAAGCCGCAGGCTCGGATAGTCACGCAGCATCTGACGGCCCTGCGACGGGATGTCTTGGTCGCCGTAGAGGAAACGGCACTCTTCATCCGACAGCTTTGCCACGTCGCAGAGCGTAAGGCCCTCTTTGATGTACTTTGCCGCGGTCTGCTCGTCGCACCAGAGATTCCGGCGCAGATTGGGATCGTAGGAAACGAGTAGGCCCTTTTCCCTGGCATAGCGGGCCGCGGCGAGCGTCGCCGAGCGGGCCGGTTCTTCCGTCATGGAAACGGATCCGAAATGGAAGATGCGGGACTGCTCGATCAGGTCCAGCCGAAGCTCTTCCTTTGTCAGGCTCACATCGGCGCAGCCGATCCGATAGAAGGAAAAGCTGCGGTTGCCGGCTTCGTCCAGCGAGACCATGGCGATCGTGGTGTTTTTCGACGGATCCAGAATCATGCCCGCCGTGTCGATGCCGACCTCATCCAGAACGCCCTTGAGCCAGTTCCCGATGAAATCGCCGCCGGCCTTGGCGAGGAAGGCCGTTTTCAGACCCATCCGCGTGCCGCAGGTCAGCACATTCGCCGGGGCGCCGCCCGCGTTGCCAGTAATCTGTATGCACGTATCCGCACTCGCAATCGCATCGATCAGGACTTCACCCAGCGCACAAATATCATACATAAGCGTATACTCCGTTACTTCTTCTTATCTCAATTTATTAATTAAATAAATTAAGTCATTGACATAGTAGCATAGCAAGCCGGAAGTGTCAATCGGGTTTTGTGTTGAAAATCCACAAAAATAACTTTCTGTGTGAATCGTACAAGTGGACTTGACCTGAATTGTGCATTCTGCCGTGTCTGCGTAGGCGGGAACAAAACCGAAAAGCGGGAGCGCTGCGCTATTGGATGGAATCAACACCCCCGTCATTTTTTGGTACAAAGAAAAGGCAGGCACATGGTGGGTTTCCATGCGTCTGCCTTGATCTTACAGCCTCACTTAGCCGGAGGCCTCAGTTTGCCAGAAAAGCTCAGCCGAGCTGCTTCGCCTTCTGGTATGCTGCCTCGACCGCGTCGAAGCAGACGCTGCGGCACAGGAGGATCATCCCCTCGCCCACGGTGCAGGGCGTGTTCGGCATGATGCGGATGATCTTCTTGTAAGAGTCCAATATGTATTGTACTCTTACAAGGTACCCTTGTTTTTTTGGTAAATCACGCTTGACATGTCCCGTTTGGGATGATATACTATCAGTCGTGTTCAAAGACAGCAGGGGGCGTAAGCCGTAACTCCTGCCGAGAATGCAGCCACAACGAACGAGATTTTTTTGTGCTGTTTTCGCTGCTTTGAATGCGAAAGCAGCTTTTTTGTTGCGTCTGCATCGGGAAAGTTGAACTCAAATCCAACGGAGGTGAATTCCAAATGCCTAACGCAAAGGTTCTCAGTGAGAAGCAGGCCATCGTGGCTGAGCTGACCGAGAAGCTCAAGAGCGCTTCCAGCGGCGTATTGGTGGACTACAAGGGCATCACCGTGGCCCAGGATACCGCTCTGCGCGCCGAGTGCCGCAAGAATGAGCTGGACTACGCCGTGGTGAAAAACACCCTGGTGCGCTTCGCCATCAACAACGTGGGTATGGAGGAGATGGATCCCGTTCTCAACGGCACCACTTCCATGGCCCTGTCCCACGGCGATCCCATCGCCCCCATGCGCGTGATCAACAAGTTCGCCAAGCAGTTCAACGGCGCCAAGTTTACCATCAAGGCCGGCTTCATGGACGGCAAGGTGCTCTCCATGGACGAGATCCGGGCCCTGGCCGAGCTGCCCTCCAAGGAGGCCCTGCAGGCTCAGGTCCTGGGCACCATGCTGGCCCCCATCACCAGTCTGGCGATCGTCCTGAAGGCGATCTGCGAGCAGAAGGGCGGTACGGTAGAGGCCGAGGCCCCCGCCGCCGCCGAGTAAGTCCCACCCCATTTTCTCAAAACACAACATTTATTAGGAGGTAACATATCATGGCTTCTGAGAAGATTACTGCCCTCATCGAAGAGGTTAAGGGCCTGACCGTTCTGGAGCTTTCCGAGCTCGTTCACGCCCTGGAGGATGAGTTCGGCGTTTCCGCCGCCGCTATGGCCGCTCCCGCTGCCGGCGGCGCTGTCGCTCCCGCCGCCGAGGAGAAGACCGAGTTCGACGTCGTGCTGGCCGAAATCGGCGCTGAGAAGATCAAGGTCATCAAGGCTGTCCGCGAGATCACCGGCTTGGGCCTGGCTGAGGCCAAGGCCGCGGTCGAGGCTGCCCCCAAGGCCATCAAGGAAGGTGTCTCCAAGGACGAGGCCGAGGAACTGAAGAAGAAGCTCGAGGAAGTCGGCGCTAAGGTAGAGCTGAAGTAAGCTTTCCCTACCGCAGCTTGTGGTCGAGCAGGAGACCATTTCCTCTCACTTTGTTCCACAAAAGCCCGGAGCAGCTTAAGCTGCTCCGGGCTTTTGGTTGAGTGCTCATTCAATCTGAACGCGCAGCCCATCCCCTTTGCGCCGACAGTCTCGGCTCCGGCTTCGCATGACTATCGCCAAAGAGTGGCACGGCTGACACGCTCGGAGCCCAAAGCAAAAGGACATCCGTTCGGATGTCCTTTTGCTTTGGAAGGGACGGTCAAAATCGATGCTGAAGTCAAGAAAAATGTGCGAAAGATAAGGATTGCGGCGAGCGTATCCGCGAGGCGCGGCTCAAGCTCCCGGAGTATATCCTTGATTCCCGAGACCGGACGCAGCGGCGCGCATGGGAGTCTCTATCATACACAGCTGCGGGGGAACGCCGCGAAGTGGGACAGAGGTCCACTCGCAAGGCGTAGACCGCCCATAGGACGGCAAAGACGCAGCGACCATGCGGCGGCAGGGGGGATCAAAAATGCCGTGCCGCTTCTGGGCGGCACGGCATTTTTTACCACAGGGAAACACAACCTAATCGGGAAGAGTTCGTCACGCTCCGGCGGATGTGCGATACGCGTCCTTACACCGGTCCATCCGCACGGCTCCACACGCCCGAGCGCCCCGTAATTACATCAGCTTGGCGGAGTTGATCTTCACGCCGGGGCCCATGGTGGAAGCACATACGCAGGAGCGGATGTACTGTCCCTTTGCCGCGGAGGGCTTGGCCTTGACGATGGCGCCGATAAGAGCGTTGAAGTTCTCCGTGAGCTTCTCCGCGCCGAAGGAGACCTTGCCGATGGGGCAGTGGATGATGTTGGTCTTGTCCAGACGGTACTCCACTTTACCGGCTTTGATTTCGGTGACGGCCTTGGCCACGTCGGGCGTGACCGTGCCCGCCTTGGGGGAGGGCATCAGGCCCTTGGGGCCCAGGATCTTACCCAGGCGGCCCACGACGCCCATCATGTCGGGGGAAGCCACGACCACGTCGTAGTCAAACCAGTTTTCCTTCTGGATCTTCTCCACCATGTCCATCTCGCCCACAAAGTCGGCGCCGGCTGCCTTGGCGGCTTCGGCCTTGTCGCCCTTGGCGAAGACCAGCACGCGCTGGGTCTTGCCGGTGCCGTGGGGGAGGACGATGGCGCCGCGGACCTGCTGGTCGGCATGGCGGGAGTCCACGCCCAGCTTCACGTGCAGTTCTACGGTCTCATCGAACTTGGCGGGAGCGGTCTTGACCACCAGCTCCATGGCCTCAGCGGTATCGTACAGGGCGGCCTTGTCGATGAGCTTGGCGCTCTCCTGATATTTCTTGCCTCTAAACATTACACTTACCCTCCTTCGCCTTACTCGCCGACCACAACGCCCATGGAGCGGGCGGTGCCGGCGATCATGCTCATGGCCGCCTCGATGCTGGCCGCGTTCAGGTCGGGCATCTTGGTCTCGGCGATCTTGCGCACGTCCTCTTTGCTGATGGTGGCCACCTTGGTCTTGTTGGGGACGCCGGAGCCGGACTCGATGCTGCACGCCTTCTTAATGAGGACGGCGGCGGGAGGCGTCTTGGTGATGAAGGTGAAGGAGCGGTCGGCGTAGACGGTGATGACCACGGGGATGATCAGGCCCACGTCGTTCTTGGTGCGCTCGTTGAATTCCTTGGTAAAAGCGGCGATATTGATGCCGTGCTGGCCGAGGGCGGGACCCACGGGGGGAGCGGGAGTCGCCTTGCCGGCCGGAATCTGCAGTTTGACGTAACCAGTAACTTTCTGTGCCATTTGAAACAGCACCTCCTACGAAAAATGTGGTTGGAAGCGGAACCCGTTCCGGGTCCCTCCCACGTGCGGGGGATAAGGCCGCCAGGCGGCCCTTAGCGGTTGACCGGCTCCACCTGGTCGAGCTCCAGCTCGACCGGGGTCTCGCGGCCAAACATGGAGACTACGACGCGGACCTTGCTGCGGTCCAGGTCGATCTCCTCCACGGTGCCCAGAAAGGATTCCAGAGCGCCGTCGGTGATCTTCACGCTGTCACCCACCTGATAGCCCACGACGATCTCGCGTTTCTCCACGCCCAGGGCGGCGATCTCCTCGTCCGTGAGGGGAATCGCCTTGTTGCCCGAGCCTACGAAGCCGGTGACGCCGCGGACGTTGCGCACCAGGTGCCAGGTCTCGTCCGTCATGACCATCTTAACCAGCACGTAGCCGGGAAATACCTTGCGTTCCACGGTCTTGGGGCCGTTGTCGGTGATCTCGGTGACAGTCTCCATGGGTATGTTGACCTCGTGGATCAGCTCGTGCATGCCGCGGTTTTCCACGGCTTTCTCGATGCTGGCGGCCACAGTGTTCTCATAGCCGGAATAGGTATGGGCCACATACCATTTCGCGTTGTCAGCCATTTCGCACCCTAACCCTTGCCGAACAGGGCCAGCAGGGCGCTGATCACGGAGCTGGCCAGCCAGTCGAACAGCCAGATGCAAATGCCCACGATAATGCAGCAGACGATGACGATGATGGTGTTGTTGAGGGTCTGCTTGCCGGTGGGCCAGACGACCTTCTTCAGCTCGCTCTTCATTTCCTTGAACCACTTGCCGATGCGGGCGAAGATGCCGGGCTTGGCGTCCTTTTTCTTGTCGGGCTTAGCGTCCTTCTTTTTGTCCGCCTTGGCGGGCTTTTCGGGGGCGGCCGTTCCTTCTTCCTCGACAGAGGCCTGCTCGAGCTTCTCGTTTTCAGACATTCCGTTTAACCCTTCTTTCTTCTGAGCCGTTTCAGCACTCATTACTTGGTCTCGTTGTGAACCGTGTGCTTCCTGCAGAAGGGGCAGTACTTGTTCAGCTCCAGACGGTCGGGAGTATTCTTCTTGTTCTTGTTGGTGACGTAGTTTCTCTGCTTGCACTCGGCGCAGCGCAGGGTGATCTTCACCCGGGAACCAACCTTTGCCATGTGTTCGGCACCTCCTTCATTTGTTGGCCGCGGACATAAAAAATGCCGGACGCGGCCTGTGGGCCGAATCCAGCAACGCACGGGCGCGCTTTGCGCGCCCCGATCTACGTTACGGTGCGGATCCGGCAAGCTTGCCTCCCTATGTCCTCCGTTGGAAGGGAAAGGGTTTCATGCGTCATCACACCGTAAAAATGCCCACAAAAAAAGAGCCCTTTTTCATAGGTGAAAATAGTTTATCATAGCTGTTCCGGCAAGTCAAGGCTTTTTCCTTGTTTTTTACATGGTTTCCCTGTATAATGCGTAGCGTACGAAGCCGCCGCCGTGCGGCCGCTTCGCGGGAGCGTTTCACTGTGAGAGCAGAGGAGAGGATATCGTTGCGCATTATGGCCATTGATTACGGCGACGCCCGAACGGGCGTGGCCATTTCGGATCCAACCGGCCTTCTGGCCGGACACACTGCCGTGATCCGCAGCCGCAAACCGGAGTTTGTGGCGGAAGAGCTGGCGCGGATCGCGGCGGAACACGGCGTGGAGGAGCTGGTGATGGGCTTTCCACGAAACATGGACGGCACCGAGGGGCCCCGGGCAGAGCGCTATCGTGCGTTTGCGGACCGGGTGGAAGAGGCGGTGGGCCGCAGGCCGGTGCTCTGGGACGAGCGCCGGACCACGGTGGAGGCCCACAACATCCTCCATGCCTCCGGCAAGCGGATGAAAGAGCACAAAAAGACGGTGGACGCAGTGGCGGCTACGTTGATCCTGGAGGGCTATCTGACCTACAAGAGAACACAGAAGCCCTGATTACGGCACAGAGGAAAAGGAGAACGGTCAAAATGGCGGTAAATGCGATTGTGGTGAACGTGATCTATCAGGCGAAGCCCGGCATGCGGGAGCGGTTTGTGGAAGAAGTAACGCGGCACGGAATCTTAAGCGAGACCCGGGCGGAGGCGGGGTGCCTCCGATATGAGTATTTTGCGGCGCTGGATGATCCGGACCGTCTCTTCCTGCTGGAGCACTGGGCGGATCAGGCGGCGGTGGAGCGCCACAGGGGGACGAAGCACATGGCGCAGCTGCAGGAGCTCAAGCGCATTTATGTGGCGGAGTGCGTCATCCAGCGGTTTGATCCCCCTGCGCCGGTTTGCTGAACAGTTCCCGCAGGCCGATGACGATGAGAAAGCCGCCGAAGCATCGGTGGAGCAGTTCCACATCCAGGGCGGTAGCGGCCCAGGCGGCCAGCGCGGTCCCGGCCAGTCCGGTCAGAATGGCCGGGAGCAGGGCGCCCCGGTCGATATATCCATTTTTGATGTGGGCGGGCAGGGCCGTGGCCGCGGTGGGGAGAAAGTAGAGCAGATTGATCCCCTGGGCCAGGGTCTGGGGGATGCCGGCGAAGGCGGTCATATAGATCAGCAGCAGCGTGCCGCCGCCGATACCGAAGCCGGAGAGTACGCCGGTGGCCGCCCCGGCGATGAGCGGAACGAGCCAGCCCATCAGAACAAGAGGGCCTTGACGCCGCCGTAGAGGATGAGCAGGGCGAAGGCCCGCCGCAGCCAGGTCATATTCAGACGCTTGAACACCCGCCCGCCGAGAAAGCCTCCTGCCAGCCCGCCGGCCAGATAGGGAAGGGCGGCCGTCAGATCCAGCCCGCCCCGGAGGAAGTAGATCGCCGAGGAGAGTGCGCACAGGGGCAGGATGATGGCGATGGACGTGGCGAAGGCCCGGCGCTGGTCCAATCCGCACCAGCGGGTGAGCAGGGGCACCAGGATCATGCCCCCGCCGCCGCCGAAAAAGCCGTTGGCAAGGCCGGCGGCGCCTCCGGCTGCCGCGCTGCGCAGCCGGGACGAAGTCTGTTTTTCCAAAAAGCATCCCTCCATTGGCGTTAGTTTGCCAATGGAGGGATCTTTTATGCGCGAAAGCAGGGAGGCGGACGATGCGCCCGCCGGCGCTTACGGCTGCAGACCGGTCAGAGCCATGACCACGTCGCCCGCCAGCATAAGGCCGGCGACCGGGGGAACCCAGGCCACGCTGCCGGGAACACTGCGGCGGCCGGGCGGGGGAGCTTCCCGCTGTTCGGCGGCCTTTGGTGCCTCCGGCGACCATAGGACCCGGTGGTGGAGGATGCCCCGCTTACGCAGCTCCTTGCGCACCACCCGGGCCAGGGGACAGCCCTCGGTCTGGGCCAGGTCCCCAATGCGGAACTGCGAGGGGTCCAGCTTATTGCCGGTGCCCAGGGAAGAGAGGATGGGAAGGCCGCGGCTCAGGGCGGTCTCGATCAGGTCCAGCTTGCAGGAAACCAGGTCGATGCAGTCCACCACATAGTCGTACCGCGTCCCGAAAAACCGCTCCCGGGTCTCCGGCTCGTATTTTTCGGCCAGAACGGTGAGGCGGCATTCCGGGTTGATGTCCGCCGCACGTTCCGCCATGGCCTGGGCCTTGGGCCGGCCCAGGGTGGAGACCGTGGCTTCCGCCTGCCGGTTCAGGTTGGTAAGGCCCACCTCGTCATGGTCGATGAGGGTGAGCGCGCCCACGCCGGAGCGGGCCAGGGCCTCGGCGCACCAGCTGCCCACGCCGCCCAGGCCGAATACGGCCACGTGGGCGGCGTTCAGCCGCGCCATGCCTTCCCGGCCCAGGAGCATTTCCGTGCGTAAAAATCGTTCGTCCATCGCAAAGGCCTCCCATACTGTGCCGGCCGAAGGGGGAGCGGCCCCATCCGGCCGGCGGATCGAAACAGGCAGGGCGCCTGCTTCCCCATCATCTGCATGACGGCCGGGGCCCGATTGCTTGTGCAATCGCCGCCCCGGCCGTCATGGGAAGGGTCCGTTCCGACGTGCATACCGCCGGAACGGACGGAGTTGCCTTTTGTCCCGCCGCCTCCCCGCGCGGGGAGCGCGGCGTCCGGAAAACAGCAAAGCGGGCAACGGCAACCCGGTGCGGAGCTGGGATGCCGCCAGACGGCCGAGCCGGATTACCGGATCAGCCCACGTAGGAGAGGCCGCTGCCTTCGACGACCTCCAGCCCCTCGGTCAGACCGTTGACCCAGGCGGTCAGCTGATCGTTGAGCAGGGTGTTGCGCACGCTGATCGTCCACTTGGGGTCGTTCCAGGACTGGAAGTAGATCACATGCCAGCCCTGCTGGCCGCTCTGGGTATTTTCAATCAGGCCGGTATCGCCCTGGGTGTGTTCATCGTTGAAGATCCAGTCGTTGAAGCCGGCAAACATCTGGCCGTCGTAGACCGCTTCATACAGGCCGCCGTTGGTATTGGAGCCGGTATCGTCGGAGTGCGCTTCGGCCAGGGCGCCGAACGATTCGGCGGTCCGCTCTCCGCTCTCCCACTGGGCCAGCAGGTCCTCGGCCTCGGCCTTGGCGGCGTCCAGGGCCTCCTGCGTGGGCACGGCGGACTCGTCCACATCGCTGGTGGCGGCGTCATCCTCCTGGGTCAGCTCGGCTTTGATGAGGATATGGCGGATGTCGGCGGTGGGGGTCTCGTCCAGATAGCGGTCCAGGAAGAGCACCACATAATAGCCGCCGCTGCCTTCGATGACCTCCACGTCGCCGGCCTTGCGGTCCGCGTCGGTCAGCCAGCTGCCGTAAGTGGAATAGGAGGACAGGCTGGAGCCGGAGGTGCCGGTGCGCAGGGAGTAGTCGGGGTCGCTCTCATAGGACGCGCGGCTGCTCTCGGCCACATAATCGGGGGCCAGTTCGGCAAAGGCGGCGCTGCGGTCGTCGGCCGCGGAGACCTTGGAGACCAGCTCGTCCGCTTTGACCTTGGCGGCGGCCAGAGCGGCGGCCTTTTCTTCCTCCGTAGCCTCCACGGTATTGCCCTCGGAATCAGTGCCGCTGGGAGCGGTGCCGCTGATAAAGAGGTAGCGATAGTCGTAGCTGTCCAGCTCGGCGGCGTGCGCTTCATAGTAGGTCTGGATCTCCTCGTCGGAGACGGCGAAGGAGTCGGAGATCTTGGTGGTGTAGCTGTTGACCAGGGCCGCGCGCTTCATGCAGGTTTCATAGCGGCTGGGGGTCATATAGGGCCCGAAGACCGCCTTCAGATAGGTGGCATAGGTGTAACCGTTGGAGGAGGAGTTCTCCTTCATGGTGTTCACGGAGGCGGCCACATGATCCAGTTCCTCCTGGGTGAGGGTAAAGCCCTCGGCCTCGGCGGCATTTTCCACGGCGGCCACCTCGGTCAGCGTCTCCAGAGTGGTCTGAAGGAACTTGTCATGATAGCTCTGGGTCTGGTTGGCGTCCACGTACTGCGTGCGCAGATCGCTCTGGGGGTCAAAGGCGTAGGTCTGGTAGTACTCGTACTGCACCAGACTGCGGTAATAGTATTCCACGTCGGCGGGACTGTAATCCCGGCCGCCTACGCTGACGGCGGTCGTACGGCTCTGGAAGAAGCCGGAGTGCCACACCAGCAGCACGACCACAAGAGCAGCGACCACGATCCCGATGACCGTATATAGTATGGCCTTGTGCTTGGCGGCTTTCTGTTCCTCAAGCTCCTTCCGCTGCTTTTGCGACAGACCCTGATTGGGGTCGTTTTGGCGCTGTTTCTTTTCTCTGGATGCGCTCATTTGTAGCTTCAGTCCTCTCGTAAATGTTGCTTACACGATAGCATTTTGACATTATACAGGAAATTGGCCCGGCTTTCAAGCCCCAAACGATGTTTTACAGTTTGTTCAAACAAAAGCCCCGGGAAAAAAGAAAGCCCCACGAAACAATGTTTCGTGGGGTGACCCCGCTCTGGCCGTGCGAGCCCGATTTAAAACCTGCACGAAATCGGCAGGTGGGTCGCCTCCACGGTGTTTCGTCGCTTCCAACTTCCGGCCGCCCCGCGAAGGGGGCCGGGAGGCCTGCGGTCCGCACTGTGAGGGGGCGTCCCGTTTCAGAGATGTGGGTTTAAATAGGGCCCGTCACGCACCGAGCAGGAAAAACCTCGGCGGAAGGGGAACGATCATTCGCCCTCTTCGTCAAACAAAACATCCATAAACTGCTGATAGACCAGCTCCAACTCTTCCTCGCTGTCCAGGGTGGAGAGCTGTTCCTCGCCGTCCACGTCCACCACCTTCAGGATGATGAGACCGTATTCCTCGTCCAGGTCCACATCCTCCACAGCCTCGCCGCCTTCGTCCTCCACGGCAGGGAAAAAGGCCATGTAGGTCTGACCGTTATATTCTATTGTGTCCAGGTGCTCCAGCTCGAATTCATTGCCGTCCTCATCCGTAATGGTAATGAAATCCGGTCCGAATCCCTCGCTCATTCCGCATACCACGCTTTCTTGAATGACTGTTTTTCTCATCCATATTGTAACCGCACAGGCGGCAAAATGCAAGGGCAGGACGTGCCAAAATTTTACGAAAGGGGCAAAGACCAGAAAATGTAAAATATTAGGGTGGACAAGTTGGAAGTTCATGTTATAATATAAGCTGTTATTTTAGATGCTGTTTTCGGCACTCGTCTTGGAAGCTGTTTTCCACCAGAATTCGGAGGTGTTTTTTTGGCAACGACCAATCACCCGGAGCACGGCAAACACCGGCGGCAGCGAAGCGCGGGATTTGCCGCCGCCGCCGTGGTGGGCAAGGTGCTGGGTACCCTCGTGCTCATCGGCGTCATCACCTGCGCCATCATGGCCTGCTTCGCCGTGGTCTACGTGCAGACCTACATCATTCCAAACGCCCATCTGGACGGCAATTTCGACATGAACCTGACCAGTACCATTTATTACAAGGACTCCGCCGGGGAGTATGTGGAGCATCTCTCCCTCCACGGAACGGAGAACCGGGAACTGGTGGAGTTCGAAGCGATCCCGCAGAATCTGGTCAACGCCACTGTGGCCATTGAGGACGAGCGGTTCTGGACCCACCCCGGCGTGGACTGGAAGCGCACCATCAACGGCGTGCTGCTGATGTTTACCGGCAAGGATATCCAGGGCGGCTCCACCATTACCCAGCAGCTCATCAAAAATTTTACCCAGTATGACGATGTGACGGTCAAGCGGAAGATCTTGGAGATCTTCCGGGCGCTGGAGTTTGACAAGACCTACTCCAAGGAACAGATTATGGAGTGGTACCTGAACTATATCTATCTGGGCGACAACTGCTACGGCGTGGCTACCGCCGCCCAGAACTACTTCGGCAAGGAACTGGACGAGCTCTCTCTGGCGGAATGCGCCAGTCTCATCAGCATCACCAACAACCCCTCCAAATACGGCCCCAATTCCAACCTCCGTGTTACCGACCCGGACACCGGTGCGGTAAAGACCGCCCGGGACTTCAACAAGGAGCGGCAGGAACTGGTGCTCTGGAAAATGTGGGATCTGGGCATGATCTCCGAGGAGGAGTATCGCTCGGCCGTGGCCGAGGAGCTGAACTTTACCCTGGGCGTGGACGAGGAGAAGCCCGCGGTGATCTACAACTGGTACGACGAGCAGGTGATCACCGATGTGATCCAGGACCTGTCGGCCAAGTACGGCTATTCCGATACCCTGGCCTCCAATATGGTCACCTCGGGCGGACTGAAGATCTACGCCTGCGCGGACCCGGACATCCAGGCTGTCGTGGAGGAGGTCTACACCAACCGGGAGAACCTGGTGCTCACCTCCGATTCCGGACAGCAGATCCAGTCTGCCATCGTCATCATTGATTCCGACGGAAACGTGGTGGGCCTGGCGGGCGCCATGGGGGAGAAGGAGAGCAACCGGGTATGGAACTTTGCAAGCCGTTCCACCCGGCAGCCCGGCTCTTCCATCAAGCCTCTGTCGGTCTACGCTCCCGCCCTGGAGATGGGGCTGATCTCCCCGATCTCCACCTTTGACGACTATCCTGTGCAGATGCTCGGCGGGACCGCGTGGCCGGCCAATTCCTATCTGAGCTACCGGGGCAGGATGACGGTGACCGAGGCGGTGGAGGACTCCTCCAACCCGGTGGCTGTGCGCGTGCTCCAGGAAGTCACGCCCGCTGAGTCCTACCAGTATATGACCCAGCGCTTCGGCATCACCACCCTGGAGCAGGGCCGCGAGGTGAACGGAAAGACGGTCAGCGACCTGGGTCTGTCCCAGCTGGGCCTGGGCGGCCTGACCGACGGCGTGAAGGTCATCGAGATGGCCGGGGCGTACTCGGTCTTCCAGCGGGGCGGGCTGTATGTCCGGCCCCGCACCTACCTGCGGGTGACGGACGATGCGGGCAATATCCTGCTGGACAACAGCCAGCGGGAGGACACGCCGGTGCTCAAGACCTCTACCGTCTGGTATATCAACAATCTGCTCAAACAGGTGGTCCAGAGCGGCACCGGCACCCAGGCCAAGATCTCCGGCATGACCGTGGCGGGCAAGACCGGTTCCACCACCAGTAATAACGACCGCTGGTTTGTGGGCTACACCCCCTATTATACCGCCGCCGTCTGGGTGGGGTATGAACTGCCCGAGCGCATCCGGGCGGGCGGCAGCAACCCGGCGGCGGTCCTGTGGCAGAAGGTCATGAGCCAGGTCCACGCGGGCCTGGAGAACCGGGAACTGGGCAGCAAGCCCGACGACCTGATCACCGTGCAGTACTGTCTGGACAGCGGCATGCGGGCCACCGAGGCCTGCACCCACGATGTACGGGGCAGCCGGGTGGCCACGGCGACTATCCTGCGCAGCGATGCGCCGCTGGAGGACTGCAGCCTTCATGCCGATGTGGAGGTCTGCACCGACAGTCCTATTCTGGACGACAGCGGCAGCCCGATCGCAGGACTGTACCATCTGGCGGGCGAATTCTGCCCCCGGGAAGGCAGCGGGGGGCTGGATCAGCAGGCCTCGGTGAAAACCGTGAGCGTGCTCGACTATGTACGGGAGAACATGGGCGGCAAGGCGGCCGCCGATGGGCAGTATCTGTTGGGCTATCTGGAGGCCCAGGGGACCTGTGATGTGCATACGTCGGCCATCGAGGCGCCGCCGGAGGAGTATGATCCGTATCTCTTCGATGTGACCGATCCTTCCACCTGGCCGACCCAGGAACAGTGGCCGGGCTTTGATCCGGCCAACCCGAGCACCTATCCCACCATTCCCACTGCGCCCCCGGCAACGGAGTCACCGGAGCCATCGGAGCCCCCGCAGCAGCCCGACTATCCGCTGGGACCGTCGGAGCCGGAGACGCCGCCCCCGGACGAGCCTTACGTCCCCGCGGACGGGGCGCACTAAAACGCAGCAAAGCGGAGCCCCCGGCGCAGAACGCCGGGGGCTCCGCTTTGCTGCGGCGGCCGAACAGGCTGCGGGCATTGCTGAAAGGCGGACAAGGCGAGGCCCCCGGCGCCCTACGCCGGGGGCCTCGCGGCGTGCGGGCGCAGCGCGCTCCACAGTTGCCGTACCAACACAGCCAGCAGGGGCGCCAGGATCATTCCGGCCACGCCGAACGCCTGAAAGCCGACGTACAGACTCAGCAGGGCGGCCAGGGGCGGCAGGCCGACCCGGGAGCCGATCAGCCGGGGTTCCAGGAGGCTGCGTACCAGCCAGATCACCCCGTAGAGCACCGCAAGTCCCAGCGCCAGCTTCCAGTTCCCGCCCAGCAGGGAGACCAGGGCCCATGGAACCAGGACCGTCCCGGTGCCCAATACGGGCAGCGCGTCCACCAGGGCAATGAGAGCCGAGAGCACCAGGGCAAGATCCACCCGCAGCAGCAGCAGGCCCAGCGCCAGCTCCCCGAAGGTGATCAGCATGAGCAGGCCCTGCGCCTTCAGCCAGCCGCCCAGGGCCTGTTTCAGGCTGGTGGCGCCCCGGGCGGCCGGCTCCCGCCAGCGTTCCGGGATCGAGCGCTTCAGGGCGGCGCACAGCTCCGGCCGCCCTGCGCTGATGAAATAGGTGGCAAGCAGCGTGGTGAACAGGAAAAGCCCGGCTGCAGGCAGGGCGGCCAGCGCGCTGCTCACCGCTCCGGACAGCGTGTCGTAAAGACGGTTGGGCAGGGCGATGCCCTGCTCCAAAAGCCGCTCCATCAGCTGCTGTGCGTATTCCTGGAACGGTACCGGAAGGGCGACCTGAAAGCGGTAGAGCCATCCCTCCAGCCGGCGGGTCAGGGTGGGCAGACCGGAGAGCAGCGTGGGCAGACGGCCCAGCAGCAATGCGGCCTCATAACCAAGCCGCCAGAGCAGAAGCCCCAGCCCGGCCAGCAGCAGGAGGGAGAGCAGCCCGGCGCACAGGGCCGAGGCGCCCCAGCGGGGCAGATGCAGCCGCTGGGACAGCAGCCGTACGCCGGGCTCCAGCAGGGCGGCCAATGCCAGGGCAATCAGAAAAGGCGCCAGCCAGGGCAGCAGGAAACGCATACACAGCCAAAGCGCGCCCACGCCCAACCCGGCATACAGCAGCCCCAGAAGGAAGCGCGCGTGCCTGTCCTTCGGCATAAAAGCCCCCCTTCCGAAAAATATGTACAAAATGACGGGAATTCCCTTGGCAGGATCGACGAAATTGGGGGGAACGAGGGCGGATTTTGGCTTGCGCCGGGCAGGTGGGTGTGCTACAATAGGCTTCACACGGTAAACAAATGACTTTCCAGCACGGACATGCGGAGGGAGGAGTGCATAAGATGGGCAAAACACCCGCATATTTTATCGTGGAAGCCGGTGCACTGCCGGAAGTCTTTCTCAAGGTAGCGGAGGCCAAGCGCCTGTTGGAGACCGGTGAGGTGGATACGGTGAATCTGGCCACCCGGCGGGTGGGGATCAGCCGCAGCGCCTTTTATAAGTATAAGGACACGGTGCGGCCCTTCAACGACATGCTCCACGGGCGCATCGTCACGTTTCAGATCCTGTTGAAGGATGAACCGGGCGTGCTCTCCTCGGTCCTGAATATCTTTGCCCAACAGGGCGGGAATATTCTGACCATCAATCAGGGCATTCCGGTCAGCGGCTGTGCCGCGGTGACCATCGGGGCGGAGACCTCGGGCCTGACGGTGTCCATGGAGGAACTGCTCCAGCTGGCGCTTCAGGTGGAGGGTGTGCTCCGGTGTGAGATTTTGGCGGGATAAGGACGTCCCGCAGACGAAAGGGAGGAAACGAGAAATGGTCAATGTGGCGATTTTAGGCTTCGGCGTGGTAGGCTCCGGCGTCGCGGAGGTGCTGGCTACCAATGGGGAGCATATCGATCACAAGGTGGAGGACCTGATCCGGCTGAAGTACATCCTGGATGTGAGGGACTTCCCGGACAGCCCCTTTGCGGACAAGGTCATCCACGATTTTTCCATCATTGAGAACGACCCCGAGGTCAATATCGTGGTGGAGACCATCGGCGGGGCCAGGGTGGCCAGGGAATTTACCGAACGGGCGCTGAAGGCGGGCAAAAGCGTGGTGACCTCCAACAAGGAGCTGGTGGCCGAGCACGGCTATGACCTGCTGAAGCTGGCGGAGGAGCACGGCGTGAGCTATCTCTTTGAGGCCAGCGTGGGGGGCGGTATCCCCATCATCCGCCCGCTGAATCAATGCCTGGCCGCCAATGAGATCACCGAGATCTGCGGCATCCTCAACGGCACCACCAACTATATCCTCACCCGCATGATCCGGGCGGGGCTGAGCTTTGCTGCGGCGCTGAAGGAGGCCCAGGAAAACGGCTATGCCGAGCAGGATCCCACCGCCGATATCGAAGGGCACGACGCCTGCCGCAAAATCTGCATCCTGGCTTCGCTGGCCTTTGGACGCCACGTGTATCCCGATCAGGTGCCTACCCAGGGTATCACCGGCGTGACGCTGGCCGACGTGGCGTATGCCGAGTCCTGCGGCAAAAAAATCAAGCTGCTGGGCCGCGCCATCCACCGCCCCGACGGCAGGGTCTGCGCCTTCGTGGCCCCGCATCTGGTGGATCTGGAGGACCCGCTCTCCGGAGTGGAGGACGTGTTCAACGCCATCACCGTCCGGGGCAACGCCATCGGAGACGTGATGTTCTACGGCCGGGGCGCGGGCAAGCTGCCCACCGCGTCCGCTGTAGTGGCCGATGTGATCGACGCGGCAAAGCACATGAAGACCAAGAAATACCTGGGCTGGGGGCCGGGCGGGGCCGAGGTGGCCGTGCCGCCCGCCGGGGTGGAGAGCGTGTGGTACGTCCGCGCCAACGCCGCTTCGGACCAGGTGCGCGCCGCGTTCCCCGGGGCCGTTTTCCTGGCCCGTCCCGGCGCGCCGGAGGGGGAGTGCGCCTTCCTCACCGGAACGGCCCTGACCCGGGGAATGCTGGACCAGGCCCTGTGCGGCCTGGACTGCGTCTGCGTGTTCCGGGTGCTGGACTGAGGGCATAAGATGGCGTAAGGCCCGGCGTATGCCGGGCCCCGTAAAGACGATCACATTTTCCTAATAGGGGGTACATATACCAATGGGACTCATTGTACAGAAATTCGGCGGCACCTCCGTTGCGGATGCCGACCGCATCCGCAACGTGGCCCGCATCATTACCGAGACCTACCGCCGGGGCCATAACGTGCTGGCGGTGCTCTCCGCCCAGGGGGATACCACCGATGACCTGATTGCCAAGGCGGCTCAGATCAATCCGCATGCCTCCAAGCGGGAGATGGATATGCTCCTGTCCACCGGCGAGCAGATCTCCTGTTCCCTGTGCGCCATGGCGATCGAGGCGATGGGTTATCCGGTGGTCTCCCTGACCGGCTGGCAGGCGGGCTTCCGCACCAACTCCGTCTACAGCGACGCACGCATCAAGCGCATCGATACCGAGCGGGTGTTGGCCGAGCTGGACAAAAAGGCCATCGTCATCGTCACCGGCTTCCAGGGGATCAATAAATACGACGATATCACCACCCTGGGCCGGGGCGGTTCGGATACTTCGGCGGTGGCCCTGGCGGCCGTGCTCCACGCGGATCTGTGCCAGATCTATACCGACGTGGACGGCGTCTTCACTGCCGATCCCCGCAGCGTGGAGGGCGCGGCCCAGCTGGACGAGATCACGTACGATGAAATGCTGGAGCTGGCCACCCTGGGCGCCCAGGTGCTCCACAACCGCAGCGTGGAGATGGCCAAGCGCTACGGCGTCAAGCTGGAGGTGCTCTCCAGCTTTTCCGGAAAGCCCGGCACCAAAGTCAAGGAGGTTGCAAAAACCATGGAAAAAATGCACGTCAGCGGTGTGGCAAAGGATAAAAACGTGGCCCGTCTGGCCGTGGTGGGCCTGGCCGACCAGCCCGGTATCGCCTTTAAGATCTTCTCCCTGCTGGCCAAGGAAAACGTAAACGTGGACATTATCCTCCAGTCCATCGGCCGCCACAATACCAAGGACATCAGCTTCACCGTGGGCAAGCAGGATATGGAGCGCACCAAGAAGCTGCTGGAGGATCATGTGGAGCTGCTGGGCTTCGACCACATCGACGTGAGCGACCGGATCGCCAAGATCTCCATCGTGGGCGCGGGCATGGTCCACAACCCCGGCGTGGCCGCCAAGATGTTTGAGGCCCTGTATAACGCCGGCATCAATATCAATATGATCTCCACCAGTGAGATCAAGGTCTCCGTGCTGGTGGATCTGGCCGATGCCGACCGGGCGGTCCAGGTCATCCACGACCGCTTCTTCAGCGAATTCGGGACGGGAAACTGAATGGATCCCAGCGGGGAGGGCCGCGCGGTGCCGACCATTTTCAATCGGCGTGAGCTGTTTATCGCCGCTTCCATGCAGGAGCAGGCCCCATATCCGCGCAACATTGGCCCGGGAAGGGATCGACTACCCCGGATCCATACCAGGACCGGCGGGGCTGTGGATCGCCATGGCCCGCGGCGAGTGCCTGCGGGCGCTACTGTTTCTCTGGCGCTGGCACAGACGGGCCTGGAGACGCAGGCATCTGCTCGCTCTGTAAAAAACGTCCGGCGGACCTGTGTATGGTCCGCCGGACGTTTTCCGCGCCTGCGCCATGGGATGCGGCGTCTGCCTGTGTTTGGGGGAGCAAACGCCTATCAGGTCAGAAATTTGACGATCAGCATGGCCGCGCCCAGGGCGGCCAGGACCACGCCGGTAATGCGGTTGAGGGTTCTGGGTTCGGCCTTGTTGGCAAAGAGCGCGGAGCCGCGGGCTCCGGCCAGGGTGGCGATGACGCAGAGAATCAGGGCGGACAGATCGGGCGCGCCGCCGATGACCATGTGGGAGGCCGCGCCGGTGAAGGCGGTAAAGGTCATAATGAATACGCTGGTGCCAACGGCGGTCTTCAATTCGTACCCCAGCACGCTGGTAAGCACCAGCAGCATCATCATGCCGCCGCCCGCGCCCACAAAGCCGCAGATGAAGCCCACTAGGATTCCGCAGAGGATGGATTGGACCACTTTCTGCCGCAGAGTCTTATGCTCCTGGGTCTCCTTCGTGGTCATGACAGGGCGCACGATAAATTTGATGCCCAGCAGAAGCGTCATGAGCACGGAAAAACCGCCCATGGCGGTATTGGGCATCCGGGAGGCGGCCCAGCTGCCCACCAGCGTGAACACCAGAACAGCCAGCAGCATGACCAGCCCGTTTTTGATGTCCAGATTCTTATGTTTTCCGTACGTATAGGCGGACACCGCTGAAGCCAGCACATCGGAGGCCAGAGAGATACCCACTGCCTCGTAGGCCGGAAAGCCGAGAAAGGTGATGAGCATCGGGGAGATGACCGCGGCGGCGGACAGGCCCGCCAGTCCCGTTCCGACACCGGCCCCCAGGCCGGCGATGATACAGACGATCAATTTGAGGAGCATACGTCAGAGGCCTCCTTCATATTTTGAAAAAATTGCCCGATCACCCGGTTCAGGACCTGCCGGTCCTCCGGGGCTACCGTCTGGAACAGCGCCTGAAAGAAGCTCCGCTGGGCCTGCTGGGCCTGCCGCACTGCGCCGGCGGCGGCGGGCAGCAGGCGCAGATGGATGTAACGCCGGTCCTGCGCGTCCTGTGCTCCGGCCAGAAAGCCCCGCCGGGTCAGACGGTCCACCGATTTGCAGACGTGGGATTTGGACAGGGAGCGCAGCGCCACGATGTCCCGGGCGGTGTCCAGCCCCGGATGGTTGGAGAGGAAGAGGATCACATCGATTTCATTGCGGGTCAGCCCCCAGGTCCGCTCCACCGGGTGCAGGGCGGCGGCATAGCGGCGGCGGCAGAGCTGGAACAGCTGCAGCAGGTCGCAGGGGTCGGACATGGCGCACCTCCGTGTAGTTCAAAAAAGAACGATTCAAACGAGAACTATTATAACCCTTTTCCACCAAAAGTCAAGACCTGTGCCGGGCAAACCGGTACTGCGGCGCGGGTGCAGCTGCGCCGTGCCGTACAAAAGAGTCTTTACACATGGAGATACCCGGACGTATAATCAAAAAGAGGAAGTGATTGGCTTGAAGACGGGAATCGTGCTGGAGGGCGGCGCCTTCCGTACCATTTTTTCCTGCGGCGTGTGCGACGCGCTGCTGGATACGGCGCTGCCCGATTACGTAGTCGGCGTCTCCGCGGGCATCGCCTATGGCGTGAGCTATGTTTCCCGGCAGCGGGGGCGTAACCTGGAGATCCTCACACGCTTTGTCAACGACAAGCGCTATATGGGGTTTTACAACCTGCTGCGGCGGGGTAACCGCTCTTATTTCGGGCTGGAGTTCATCTATACGACCATACCGGATGAGCTGGTGCCCTTTGACTACGATGCCTATGCCGCTTATCCCGGGCAGGTGGAGGCCGTGGTGACCAATCTGGATACAGGGCGGGCGGAATATCTGCCGGTGCCTCCTGGGCACGACGAGGATAAGGTCCTGCAGGCGACCTGCGCCCTGCCGCTTCTGTTCCCGGTCTACACGATCGGCGGCAGGCCCTGCCTGGACGGCGGCGCGGCGGATGCCATCCCCTATGAACGTGCGTTTGACCAGGGCTGCGACCGGGTGGTCGTAGTGCTTACCCGGGAGCGGGACTACCGGCGCGCCCCTGAGAAGCTCCAGACCCTGCTGGAGCAGACCTATCGGAGATACCCCCGTTTTTGCGACACGATGCGCCGTCGGGCGGAGACCTACAATGCGGCACGGGAGAAGCTGTTTCAGCTGGAACGGGAGGGGCGGGCGCTGGTGTTTGCCCCGCACAGCACCCGGGGCTTTTCCCGTACCGAGCGGGACGTGGAAAAGATCCGTGCGCTGTGGCAGGACGGCTGCGACCAGGGCCGGGAGCGTCTGGCCGAGGTGCGCGCTTTTTGGGGGCAGGGTTAAACGGAACGGCGAAGGGCGCGGGAAGAATCCCGCGCCCTTTGGTTTGAAGGGATACAAACGCAGAGAAACGATGGGACAGGACAGGCGCCGCAGCCGCTTCACCCGTTCAGCAGATGGGACAGCGTGGCCAAAAACAGGGGAAAGTCAATGGGCTTTGCCACATGGGCGTCCATCCCGGCATCCAGCGCAGCCTGAACATCCTCCGGAAAGGCGTTGGCGGTCATGGCGATGATGGGGATGCCTACGGCGTCGGACCGCTCCAGCGCCCGGATGGCGCGGGTCGCCTCGTACCCGTTCATTCCGGGCATTCGGATATCCATCAGGATCGCGTCGAACGTCCCCGGCGGGGCCTCGGTAAAGGCGCGTACCGTTTGGATGCCGTCCGCCTTTCGGATGGACTGGGCCCCATACATTTGAAGCAGTTCACAGAGGATCTCCGCGTTGATGAGATTGTCCTCTGCCACCAGGAAGTGGCGTCCGGCCAGGGCGGGTTCCGCGCCGCCCGCGGGAAGCTCCGGGACGGCGGAGAGAGGCGGCGCGGCGACTTCCCCTTCCAGCTCGACCCGGAAAACGCTTCCGCGGCGTACCTGGCTCTCCACGGAGATCGTGCCGCCCATCAGGTCGATCAGCCCTTTGGTGATGCTCAGCCCCAGCCCGGAACCCTCCACATGGGCGCTCCAGCGGCCGCGGGTAAAGGGTTCGAAGAGATGCTGCAGGAACGGTTCCGGCATCCCGATGCCCGTGTCCCGGACCGTGAAACGGTAACGGCAGCGTCCCTTCGGCCGGAGCGGAGGTACCTCCTCCACCTGGAAATCCACCTGTCCGCCCTCCGGCGTGAATTTGATGGCGTTGCCCAGAAGATTGATCAGGATCTGGTTGATCCGCAGCGCGTCCCCATAAAAATACGAGTGACGGATCGAGGCGCTGTGCAGGACGAAGTGCAGTCCTGCCGCCTGCGCCTGAGGTTCCAGCATGGCAAAAAGCTGCTCTACCAGGTCTGGGAGGGAGACCCGCGTGATGCTGAGGGCGAGTTTGGCGTGTTCGATCTTGTTCATATCCAGGATATCGTTGATCAAACTCAAAAGATGCTGGGAGGCGTGGTCGATCTTCCGCAGACAGTCTGCCACCCGCGTATGGTCGTCCAGATGAGCCGAAGCCAGAGCGGTCATCCCCATGATGGCGTTCATGGGGGTGCGGATGTCGTGGCTCATGGAAGAAAGAAACTCGCTTTTGGCCCGGTTGGCCGCCTCGGCCAGCGCAAGGGCTTTTTCCAGCTCGGCGTTGCTCCGGCGCTCGGCTGAGAGCATGTCCGTCACGTCCGCCCGGACCATGCACAGCGTTTTGCGGTTGGCGTCCCCCCACAAAACATTGATCTGCTTGTACCGAAGCCCGCCCTTGGTTTGGTAAGGCATGACGAAGTCGTAGCCCAGAGGAGTCCGGGCCAGTCTCTGCAGCAGGGGATCCAGCTGGAGCTGGCGTCTCACGGTCTCGCGTTCCGCGTCGGGGGCATGCGCGGTGAAAAAATGCTCCACCGCGCTGCTGTAATCCTCCAGAACCAGAGGCGGAAGGTTTTCCAATATCGTCTGACGGGTATACAGGGTAAGACGTCCCGTGTCAAGGCTGACCAGGGCCAGAAGCTCAAAGGTGTAGGCGATCACGTTGAGCAGGCCCTGCTGCTCCCGGACCGAATCCGAAATGTCGGTCCGGGCCAGACAGATCCGCTTCAGCCGCAGGTCGGCGGCAAAGACCGTCATGTTTTTGGTCAGAAGCGCGCCGCTTTCGCTCAAGATAGAATAGGGGAAGGAATAGGTGCCCTCCCGTTCCAGCCGGCCCAGCAGATAAGCCGGAGTCAGCATCTGTTCCGTGCGGGCCTGATCCTTGGGGAGTACCTGGTGGGCCAGCATATGCGCCACCTGCTCGGAATGGCAGCCACTGCGGGCGGAGAGATCGCTGGCGCTTTCGGCGGCGGTCAGGATGGTATAGCGGTCGTTTTGCAGATCCACGTCCGCTACCATATCATAGCTGGCCACCGAGAGCTGATGCAGAATGCGTTCGGATACCGTCTGTTCGGTGACGTCGGTGACGGTCAGAATACCGGTAAGGTCTCCCGTGTCCGGAGTCTCCACCAGATGGACCTTGAACTGGGCGTAACGTCCCTGGCGTTCCTGAGGAAACCGGATAAAGCAGGTGCGTACCAACTCCGTCTCTCCCCGGGCAAATGCCGCGCGGGCAGGCGCGTTCCGGTATGTATCCAGAAAGTCGCATCGCTCCTCGCCATCCATGATAAAGCGGGCCAATGCGCGAAACAGATCCTCGCGGGTCGGGCCTGTGGAGACGGACAGGCCGGCGTCCGTATAGTCGATGAGCTCTACAAGCCGGTCTTGGGTCAAATTGCAGTGACCTGCGATCAGGGTATTTGGGCCGGGGGTGCGGTAGTGCTGCAGGATCAGTTCGTTGTACTGCTGGCGAAGCCGTTCCTGCTCCTCGCGCTCCCGGGTGATATCGTGATAGCCGGCATAGATCCGGCGCTCGCCGTCGGAACTCTGGATCAGGGTGAGGTTGATTTTGACCCAGAGGTAGCCGCCGCCGCCCTTTTGCAGGCGGTATACGGCTTGGCAATGGCTGTTCCGGCTGGACAGAAAATTGGAGGTCAGTTCCTCCAATCGGCCCAGATCGTCCGGATGCACCCCGGCCGTAGCGTCGTCCCGGTACAGCTGCCAGGCCTGCTCCGGCGTCATGCCGGTCATCGCGGCAAAGCCTTCGGACAGAAACTCCGGCGTCATATGCCCGTTCGGATGCAGACGCACCACGGCCACGCCGCCGGGCAGGTGCTTGAGTATCGTCTGAAAATATTGCTCCAGCCGGTCTTTTTCCCGCTGGGCGCGCACGGTCCACGTAACGTCCCGGACGTATTTCACGTAGGCCGGGATGCCGTACCAAACGGTCTCCCGGAAGCGGGTGCTGTAGAACCGGTTTCCAACCACCATCTCGTGGTCGACGCCATCCGGCGCGTGGCCCTGCAGCGTGCAGAACTCACAGGGAGAAACGCGTCCGTGAAGGGCCGCGTAGCATTTCTGACCGATGCAGATCTGACCGCTGCCGAACAGCCGCCGGGACTCGTTGACGTAGAGCAGGTCGTAATTTTCCCGGTCGATGACGTAGACACCGTCCGCCGCCTCGTTTGTGATGCTCTGAAACAGGCGGGTCTCCGGCGACATGCCGGTAAAGACCGCGTAAAGGCGGATGCTTTCGGCCAGCGGGTCCAACCTGCGTGCGTTGAGATGGAGCCAGATCAGCTCGCCGTTTTTGTGGCGCATCCGATAGGAGATATCCAGCAGCTTACCGCGCTCCAGCGCGTCCCTGGCGGCGGCCAAGACCCGGGGGCGGTCGGATTCAAAGACCGTGCCCAGGGGGTCCGCCCGGACCATCGCCGCAAATTCTTCACGCGTGTGCCCGGAGAGCGCGGGGACGCCGTCTGAAAAGAAGGTGGGGATCAGGCGTGTCCCCTCCAGCCGGTAGCTGGCGATACCGCCGGGGATGGAATTGACCAGATGATCCATCTCCAGCTGGGCTTCCTTCAGGTCGGAGATATTGTGGAACACACAGTGGAGCAGTGGAAGCCCCCCCTCTTCGCCCAGCCATTTGACCAGGACCCGGACCCATACGATGTGGCCGTCCCGGTGCAGCTTGCGAAACTCAAAGGTGGAGAGCTGATGGGTCTCGAGGACCATCCGGGCCTGAGCGATCACCATGGGGGCATCCTCCCGGTAAACCAGCTCCGTGGCATCCCGTTGGATGAGCTGGGCGTATTCCGCCGGAGTATGGCCGGTCAGGGCTGGAACGCCGTCGGAAAAGTACACGGCCTCGAAGCGGTCCGAGGCCCTGTAGATCACCACGCCGCCCGGAATGGCGTTGACGATGTCCTGGAGCTTTTCGCTGGCGCGCGTCAACTCCAGCTCCAGGTTCATCGTTGGGCTGATGTCGCTGTATACGCCGTACAAAAGCCGACTGCCATCCGGCTGGGACTTGACCGAGCCGTCCAGGCGGATCCGGCGGTACTCCTGCCTGCGGTCATTCCAGAGCCGGTAGGTATGCTGGAGGACGGCATTCCCCTGCCGGAGGGCGTCCTCCATGACCCGATAGAGGGCGGACCGATCTTCCGGGTGAACGCCCAGAACGCCGACCCGGTCCTCCAGCGTTTGGATATGCTCCTGACTGCAGCCGATGATCTCATAAAAAGCCGGGTTGCGGAATACCGGGATAAGCCGGGCGCCGTCGGACCGGTAGACGCACAGACCGCAGGGGATATTGCTGAAGATAGCCCAAAGCTCGGCCTGAAGGGCCTTGGACTGCTCCTCCTCCCGCTGCGTCTGCGTCACGTCCAGAATGTATTCGATGTAAGCGCTCCGGCCGGCCCAGTCGATCAGTTTGCCGCTGAACTGATACAGACGCTGTGTGTCTGGGTGGCGGAAGCGGCGCACCGGCAGCTCCGTGTCGCTCAGACGGTCGGCCTGGCAGAAGGGGCAGGGGGCGTCAAAGCCTGCGGCCTGATAACAGGTGATCCCCTGAAGGGTACCCTCGTGCGGAAAAAGCCGCTTTGCCAGCGCATTGGCATACAGCAGCTCCCGGCTGTCCGCCGCGCTGACGCAGATCGCCACGGGCGCGTGGTCCAGTACGGCGGACAACTGACCGGTGGAGGGGGCAGGAGAGACGCCTTGCTGCGTCATAGTTTGCGCACCTCTGCTTTCACCGCTCTGCTCAGAGCATACGATCCGAGCGAGCCTGACTGAGACTGTCCGGAGGGGTGGGCCTGGCTGGATGAGCCTTCCGCCCGGCGGCCGTTTGGATGCATCATGCGTGCGTTCCCGTCCACAGGCAGCAGCCGCCCTTCTGGTTCGACTTGGCACGGTACAGGGCCTCGTCGGCATAGGCGAGGGTCTCCGCCGTCAGGGTCTCCGCCCGGGTGCAGATGACCGCGCCGGCCGAGCAGGAGGCGGGGAAGGGGCCGCAGCCCTCCTCCTGCCGAAAGGCCCGGCAGATGGAGCAGCCCTTTTTGAGGGTGGTTTCCGGCGAGGGCATCTGCTTCATGACCACCACAAATTCGTCGCCGCCCAGGCGGACGAGAATGTCGCTGCCGCGGGTCTGCCTGCGCAGCACGGAGGCGAAGCGTTTGAGGATCCGGTCCCCCTCCGCGTGGCCGAAGGTGTCGTTGATCTGCTTGAGATTATCCAGGTCGAACATGTAGACGGCCGCGGGCAAATCCTCCCGCCGCAGGGCCAGCGCCGCGGTGTGCAGGCCGCGGCGGTTGAGCAGGCCGGTCAGATAGTCCCGGCAGGCGGCATCCTCCAGCGCCCGTTCCCGCTCCCGGGAGGAGGTGACGCCCATCGCGCGCATGACCCGCTTCCACAGGCTCCTCTGCGTGTGCGGTTTGGCGGCGAAGTCGTCCGCGCCCTGTTCCAGGGCCCGTTCTTCCAGCCGGGCGTCTCCGGGAGCGGTGGCCACCACGGGGATCTTCCACACCGCCTTTTCCCGCTGGAGCACTTCCAGCACGGAAAACCCCTCGGCCCTGGGCAGAGTCAGGCTCAGAACAACGGCGGCGATCTGCTGTTCCCGGTGGGCGATACAGCCCATCGCCGTATGGCCGTCGGCGGCTTCAATCACATGATAGCTCTCTCCAAAGGTTTTGCGTACCTGGGAGCGGTAGGCCGCATCCTCGTCCGCCACCAACAGGATCTGGGTGCGGCGTTCCGAAGGAGCGGCGCTTGCAGCCGCGGGGGGCGGGGCCTCCTGCTGGTTGCGCAGCAGCGCCTCAAACGCGGAGCAGGGCATGGGCTTTGCAAAATAGTAGCCCTGTACGTAGTCGCAGCCGATCTCCTGCAAACGCTCCAGCTGCGCCCGGGTCTCCACGCCCTCGGCCACTACGCTCAGATTCATCCAGCGGGCCAGATCCATGATAAAGCGCAGGATCCCCTGATCCACGGGCTTGGCCGTCTCGCTCTGGATGAATTTCATATCCAGCTTCAGAATGTCCAGCGGCATCTGATTGAGCATATTCAGGGAGGAGTAGCCGCTTCCAAAGTCGTCCATTTCAATGACAAAGCCCAGCTCCCGCAGCCGGCGTACCGTGGCCGCCAGCTGGTCCGGATGCTCCGTGTAGGCGCTCTCCGTGATCTCCAGATGCAGGCTGGAGGCGGGAAGGCCGTATGCTTCAAGGGTGGCTGTCAAAAGCTCGATCAGATCCGCCTGATACACATCGGCCCGTGATACATTGACCGAGATGGAAAGCGGTACCCCGCCCGCGCCGCTCCACGCCTGCAGTACGGAACAGACCTTGTTCCACACATACTGGTCCAGCTTGGTAATAAAACCATTTTTTTCAAACAGAGGGATGAACTCCGACGGCAGCAGAAGGCCCCATTCCGGGTGCTGCCAGCGGACCAATGCCTCCGCCCCGGCCAGCCGGTCGTCCTTGATGTTGTATTTGGGCTGCAAATAGATCTGGAACTGATCCTGGGCAAGCGCCGCCTCCATGCTGTCCGTAATGGCCTGCTCCCGCAGAAGGGGACTGCGCAGAGCGTCGTCGTAGCGCGCGAAATGCTTCCCATACTGGCCCCGGATGCTGCGGGCGGCCAGCAGGGCCCTGTCGCACATATGCTCCACCGGCAGCGTCCGGTCCGTCACCGGATAGATGCCCCACTTCATGATCACGTTTTTGGCGTTGGAAAGGGTGTTGACCTGGGCGCCAAACCGGAGGAACAGCGCGTCGGTGTAGCACGCCTGACGCTTGAGCAGGCAGGCGAAGCGGTCCGCGTTGAAATGGCCGCAGATGCCCTGGTCTCCCACCAGGCCGGTATACAGCTCCGCCACGCCCCGCAGCAGACAATCGCCGGTGGGGACGCCGAACATATCGTTGATCAGCTTAAAATTTTCAATGTCAGAGCAGATGATGTCGTATTCCTGTTCCGGGTGCAGCAGGAGCAGCTGCTTGACCTGCTGATAAAAAAATTCCTTGCTGTAGAGACCGGTCAGCCGGTCGTACTGCACCTGACGGATCATGGCGGAGGTCTCCCGCAGGCGGATGATGTTGGCGATCCGGTGCAGGATGACCTGAGGCCGGTAAGGTTTGACCACAAAATCCGCCGCGCCGCCGGAGAGAGCCGCTATCTCGGCGGCTTCGCTGTCCTGACGGGTGGTAACGATCACGGGGATGGAGGCGAGCGCCTGCTCCGCCTTTGCCTGGGCCAGAAACGCGCACCCGTCCATCCCGGGCAGGACCAGATCCAGCAGAATCAGCGCGATCTCATCCGGACGCTCCCGCAGTACGCCAAGCGCCTGGGCGCCGTTTTCCGTCTCGAGCACCCGATACTCCGGCGTGAGAATGGTACGGAGGGCGGCGCGGTTGACCGGATCGTCGTCTACGATCAGGATCTGTTTCTGCAGCGTCATGACGGAGCCTCCTTGTCCTCTGCGGGGATCCCCAATTTTGTTGTATCTCCTTCTGATTCTATCATACAAGCGGAGGCAGTGCAATATTTTGGTACATTTATGGTGCGGGCGCGTTCTCTGCCACGCTGGCTTTGTGCAAAAAGCGGAAATGGAGGGCCACGCCGATCAGCGCAAAAAAGCCCACATAGCCGCAGAGCGGGTAGACGTAGCTGACCACATTCTTAAAGCCGAAGATGCTCCCCACAAAGGCCAGGGCGCACAGCAGGGCCAGAAACCGCCGGGACAGCCGGCCGCCCAGCCGCACCTCCAGCCGGGAGGTGATACCGAACAGGCTGGACAGGGCGGCGGTAAACATGCCGCACAGCAGCAGCAGCGCATAGAGCACGCCAAGGGCGGGAAAGACCTGAGAGGCCAGAGCCAGCATCGGCAGTTCCGCACCCCCCACCAGGGCGCGGAAGAGGATCATGGGCAGCAGGATGCAGATGAAAATGACCGCCAGCAGGAGGCTGCCAAGCCCCAAGCCCCTGCGGATGGCGCGCGTATCCTCCATCTCCTGGGTCAGGGGGACCAGGATGGTAATGGCGGCCATCATATTGTAGGAGATAAAGGATACGGCGGAAAACAGCCAGTTGCCCAGCAGGGGGTTGCCGCTGGCGAAGGGGAGGGCGGGAAGCCCTTCCGTGGGCAGCCGGAGGACGGCAAGGGCGCCCACCACAACGGCGGCGCCCACCAGCAGGGGCACCACCACGCCAAAGGCGGCCACCAGTCCGGCCGCGCCGGTCACGGCTACCAGCAGCACGAGAAGCGTCATGGCCGCGTCGCCCAACAGGGCGGGGATACCGAACAGCTGCTCCAGCAGGGCGCCTGACCCGGCGATCATCCCCATCATGCAGCCGAACAGGAACAGGAGAAACACAGCGGAAAAAAAGCCGCGCAGGACGGGGTGCGTTCCGTGGAGGATGATTTTGTCAAAGGCTGTATATCCCGTGCGTTTGGCAATGTCCAGCACCATCCAGCCGAAGAGCCAGAAAGCCGCGATGGCCAGCACCATGCCTGCCAGGCCCCAGGCGCCGAACCGGCCGAAAAACTGCAGCAGCTCCTGCCCGGAGAGGAAGCCCGCTCCCAGGAAACTGCCCGTAAAGAGTACGGAGATCTGCATCGGCGTTATTTTTTTCTTCATGGATCTGCCTCCAAAACGCGGCGGGGGCAGGCCGCCGCCCTACTTCAAGTGGTTTCCCACGTAGGACGGGGGCCTGCCCCCGCCGAAAGCGTTGCTTATACCCGCCCAATGTCGGTGCGGAACTGCATATCGGTAAAGGAAATCTCCTTTGCGGCGGCGTAAGCGGCCTGGATGGCGGCTTCCAGGTCCAGGCCCGTGGCAGTCACGCCCAGCACCCGCCCGCCGTTGGTCAGGACCGTGCCGTCCCCGCTCAGCCGGGTCCCCGCGTGGAAGACCACGGCGGACCGGCCGGCCTGCTCCAGACCGGAGATGGGGTACCCCTTCTGGTAAGCGGCGGGGTACCCGCCGGAAGCCAGCACCAGGCAGCAGGCCGCGCCGGACTTCCACCTGATATCCACTTTATCCAGCGTGCCCGTCCGACATGCCTGAAAAATTTCCAACAGGTCGCTTTCCAGCAGGGAGAGCACCGCCTGACACTCCGGGTCGCCAAAGCGGGCGTTGTATTCCACCACCTTGGGCCCGCTGGGGGTGAGCATCAGGCCGAAGTAGAGCACGCCCTGGAACGGCCGTCCCTCCGCCTGGAGCGCCGCAACGGTGGGCAGAAAGATCTCGTCCATACACCGCTGGGCCACCGCTTGCGTGTAGTGGGGGGAAGGGGAGATGGCGCCCATGCCGCCGGTGTTGGGACCTTGGTTTCCGTCAAAGGCCCGCTTGTGATCCTGACTGGAGGGCATGCACAGAAGATGCGCTCCGTCGCAGAACGCAAGCACCGTTACCTCAGGGCCGGTCATGCACTCCTCGATGACCAGCCTGGCGCCTGCGGCGCCGAACTTGCCGTCGCTCATCATCGCGCGCACCGCCGCCTTGGCCTCGTCCACCGTCTGGGCTACGATCACGCCCTTGCCCAGGGCCAGGCCGTCGGCTTTCACCACGATCGGGGCGCCCTCGGCCTCCACATAGGCCAGCGCCGCGTCCAGGCCGGTAAAGGCCTGGTATTTGGCAGTGGGGATGTGATACTTGGCCATCAGGTTCTTGGAAAAGATCTTGCTGGCCTCGATGACCGCGGCGTTTTTCCAGGGGCCAAAGGCGGGGATGCCGGCCGCCTCCAGTGCGTCCACCATGCCAAGGGCCAGCGGGTCGTCCGGAGCCACCACCACAAAATCCATCGCGTGTTCCCGGGCCCAGGCCACCATGGCCTCCACATCGGTGGCGGCGATGGGGACGCACTGGGCGATGGAGGCGATGCCGCCGTTGCCCGGGGCGCAGTAGAGTTCATGGACCGACGGGCTCTGCTTCAGCTTCCAGCAGATGGCGTGCTCCCGCCCGCCTCCGCCGACAACCAGTACTTTCATCATATAACCTCGCTTTGCGTGGAAGAATGTTCGCCTTCCCGCACAGGGGCGCGGGGGCGCAGACCGCCCGAAACGCCCCGCGGCACGGCGGTCTGGGATCGACAGGGGTCAAAGCCTTCGGGAACGCCCGGCGATCAGTGGTGGAACAGACGCATCCCGGTAAAGGCCATGACGATGCCGTACTTGTTGCAGGTGTCGATGACATGATCGTCCCGGATGCTCCCGCCGGGCTGGGCGATATACTGCACACCGCTCTTGCGAGCGCGTTCCACATTGTCGCCGAAGGGGAAGAAGGCGTCGCTGCCCACGCTGACCCCGGATTGGCGGGCGATCCATTCCTTCTTTTCCGCCGCAGTGAGCACCTCGGGCCTGGTTTTAAAGGTGTTCTGCCACACGCCGTCGGCCAGCACGTCTTCGTACTCGTCGGAGATGTAGACGTCGATGGCGTTGTCCCGGTCGGGCCGGCGGATCCCCTCCACAAAGGGGAGGGAGAGCACCTTGGGGTGCTGGCGCAGCAGCCAGTTGTCGGCTTTGTTGCCGGCCAGACGGGTGCAGTGGATGCGGCTTTGCTGGCCGGCGCCCACGCCGATGGCCTGGCCGTCCTTGGTGTAGCACACGGAGTTGGACTGGGTGTACTTCAGCGTGATCAGGGCCAGAACGAGATCACGCTTGGCCTGCCCGGGCAGGTCGCGGTTGTCCGTGACGAGGTTTTCCAGCAGGGCCTCGTTGATCTCAAAATGATTGCGGCCCTGTTCGAAGGTGACGCCGTACACATCCTTGCGCTCAATGGTACGGGGCACGTAGTCCGGGTCCATCTGCACCACGTTATAGCCGCCTTTGCGCTTGCCCTTGAGGATCGTCAGCGCCTCGTCGGTATAGCCGGGGGCAATCACGCCGTCGGAGACCTCCATGGCCAGGTAGCGGGCGGTGGGCGCGTCGCACACATCGGAGAGCGCGGCCCAGTCGCCGTAGGAGCACAGCCGGTCGGCGCCGCGGGCCTTCACATAGGCGCAGGCGATGGGAGAAAGGTCCATATCCTCGGCAAAATAGATCTTCCGCTCCACGTCGCTGAGGGGGGTGCCCACAGCGGCCCCGGCGGGGGAGACATGCTTGAAGGACGCCGCGGAGGGCAGGCCGGTGGCGGCCTTGAGCTCCCGGACCAGCTGCCAGGAATTGAAGGCGTCCATAAAGTTGATATAGCCGGGCCTGCCGTTGAGAACCTTGATGGGAAGCTCGCCGGAGTCCATAAAGATACGGGCGGGCTTTGGGTTGGGGTTGCAGCCGTATTTCAATTCCAGTTCCGTCATGATTCGACCTCCATAATGCGGGCGGCCGCAGGCCGCCCCTGCCGTATCGCGTGCAGCGGGGCGGCCTGC
>NZ_JALFGV010000046.1:0-7001 GCF_022777125.1 Lawsonibacter sp. | reverse complement strand
GTTTCACCGTTGCTTTCAACAATGTAATATCAATTTTCCATTATAGACGATATTTCGTGGGATTGCAAGTGTTCAAATAATTTGATATGATAATCGCTGCGAGGTGAGCAAGACGAATGAGGATGAGAAAGAAACCTAATTTAATACCGCGGATGGAACGCTGCGCAGGGGTGTTGATTCGGGAGCCGGAAGAACAGCGGGGGAGGTGGCGTACTCTTATGCCGCAGGCAGAAGAGCTGCGCTTGGAACTGGGGTGCGGAAAAGGGCGCTTCACAGCGGAGACGGCGGCATCCAATCCGCAGGCCCTTTTTATCGCTGTGGAACGGGTACCGGACGCCATGGTCATTGCCATGGAGCGGGTATGTGCGATGGGTTTGAAAAATGTGTTTTTTGTAGATGGAGATGCATCTGATTTGTCCAGTTACTTTACTCCTGGTGAAGTGGACCTGATCTACATCAATTTTTGTGATCCATGGCCGTCCAACCGCCACGCCAAGCGTCGGCTGACGCATCCGGATTTTCTGATGCGCTATCGTCAGGTGCTTCCGGAAGGGGGGACGATTCAGTTTAAGACGGATAATCGGGACCTTTTTGAGTGGTCCTTGTTTCAATTCCAGCGGTCAGGCTACATTCTTTCCGAAGTCACTCGGGATTTGCATGCTGGCGGCATCTGCGGCGTGATGACCGATTATGAGGAAAAGTTCCACCGTCTGGGAACTCCGATCAACCGCTGCGTAGCGGCTGTGGGACCGATACAGGCGGATGGCGAGGGCACAGCGCCGCAAGACCTGGAGCATGAGTGAAACGTCCTGCCGCAAGCGGTTTCTGCCGCTGAAAATTGGCATATTCGACGAAACGATTTTGCTTACATCCGGCGGGGCCTCTGCGTTATAATAGCACCAGACAAGAAAATGTAGATGTAAGTCCAGCTAAAAGCAGCGTGTGATCTGCCGGCAGCCATTGCCGCGGTGGAACACGCTGCTTTTTTGCGCTTACCCTAAGAGCGGAGGAATCTCAATGCAAGAAACCAACAATTCCGATTTGGCCGAACAACCGGTTGCCAAGCTGCTGCCGCGCTTTGCGGTACCCTGCGTGCTGTCGATGCTGGTCTCGGCGCTGTACAACATGGTAGAGCAGATTTTTATCGGCCAAAGCGTGGGATACCTGGGCAATGCGGCGACCAACGTGGTGTATCCGTTTACCGTAATCGCCCTGGCGCTGGCGCTGCTGGTGGGGGATGGCTGTGCCGCTCAATTGAGCCTGTCCTTGGGCAGCGGAGACACGGAACATGCGCACAAGTGTGTCGGCCACGGAATCGTACTCACCGGGGCGGCGGGCATCCTGCTGATGATTGTGGGACGGATCTTTACCGATCCGATTCTGAGATTGTTTGGGGTGACGCAGGCCAGCTATCCCTATGCCCGGGAGTATATGCATATTATCCTGCCCGGAATTCCATTTTATGTATTTTCCTCCGGCATGAACGCCACGATCCGGGCCGATGGCGCGCCTGGCTATTCGATGGCCGCTACCATTTTAGGCGCGGTGATAAACTTGATTTTGGACCCGGTGGCAATTTTTCGGTTGGATATGGGGGTGAAGGGTGCGGCGATTGCCACAATTTTGGGCCAGATTGCCTCCTGCAGTATGACCGCCTTGTATTTCCGGCGTCCCAAATCCGTTCGGTTTTGCGCATCCAGCTTCCGGCTGGAGGGCGGATTGACGCGGAAGCTCTGCCAGCTGGGCGTTTCCAGCTTTATCACCCAAATGGCCATTGTTATTATCATCAGTGTGGCGAACAACATGATCGTTCTTACCGGACCTGCCTCCCGGTACGGCGCCGACATCCCGCTGTCCGTAATAGGAATCGTTATGAAGGTGTTCGGCATCGTGGTTGTCTTTTCCGTACATCGGCTCAACTATGGTGTGGACGACTACAGGCGGGCCTTTGCGGCCTGCCAGCTGGTCGTTCGGGCCAATATCGCGGTAGGGGGAATCGCAATGCTGATCTTCGAACGGTACCCCCAGGCGGTGATCGCACTGTTTGGCAGTGAGAGCGCGCTCTATAACGAATTTGCAGAGCTGTGCTTCCACATCTTTTTGGGCGGAATTTTACTGACCTGCATCCAGAAGGCCAGCAGTATTTTCCTCCAGGCGATTGGAAAGCCGGCAAAGGCCGCGATACTATCCCTGTCGCGGGATGTGACGGGATGTGATTTTTTTGGCGCCTGGCATCGTGATCCTGTCCCAGGTGTTTGGCGTTACCGGGATGCTCTGGGCTGCGCCGGCTGCAGACGTGCTTGCATTCGGACTGACCGTGATACTGGTCGTGCCGGAATGGCATTTCATCCGCACCCGGGCGAACCAGCCGGAGCCATCGATGCCGGAAACAAGACCGCTTCCGGCGTGTGGAACGCAGGCTGTGTTTCCGGCAGGTGAGGAGTGACGCGCGTTCAGAACAGCGGCGTCTCTTCCGGTATCGAGACGGGGTGTTTCTTTACGCGGTAGCGAACCAACCGGCACAGGAGGGCAGCGGGTACCTGGAAAAGCGCGCGCGGGCGTTTGGAGGCTGCGGATGGCTTGCGCTCATCGGAACGCATACCCTCCGTGGACGAGAAGTGCGGATCAATAGAAGGGCGCCGTGTGTGCAGGGGCAGATACGGGGCCCTCTTCTGCTCCGGGCGAAGGTCAGCGTTCGCCGATGGCCTCCTCCAACTTTTTCAGGGCCCTTTTTTCAATGCGCGATACATAAGAGCGGGAAATCCCGCACTGGGCGGCGATCTCGCGCTGGGTGAGCGGGGGGCGGCCATTCAGGCCGTATCGGAGGATAATGATTTTGGCTTCCCGTTCTTCCAGACACTGCGTCACGCACTGCCGTACCTTCAGACAGGCGTCGCGGGCGTCCAGCTCTTCCAGCATATCATCGTCCACACAAATGACATCCATTAGAGACAGGGAACTGCCTTCGCCTTCCCCGTCAATGGAGTCCGATAGGGATACTTCGCCCTGCAGCTTACGCTGAGAACGAAAATGCATCAGGATCTCATTTTCGATACATCGGGAGGCATAAGTGGCAAGGCGCACATTCTTGTCCGGCTTGAAGGTGTTGATCCCCTTGATCAGACCGATGGTTCCGATGGAGATCAGATCATCCTGATCCCCGTTTTGGGTATAATATTTTTTGATGATATGCGCCACCAGACGCAGATTATGCTCGATCAGCTTATTGCGGGCGTCCATATCTCCCTTGGCGAAGCGGTCCAGATAGGCGCGTTCCTCCTCCGCCTTCAGCGGGCGGGGAAAGGAGCCTCCGCTTCCGCCGCCGGACAGGCGCAGGGTAAAAAAAAGGCTGTTCAGCATGAGCAGGACCCAGGCAGTCAACATCTTGCCACACCTCCGTATCGACAGACTATTCCGGGCGGGCCTGTCTTTATACCCGGGGATTCCTTTGAAATTCGGCAGCGCCGCTGACGGCGGCCGATTCCCCAAACCTCGACAAAAATGACGGAAATCCTGCGCGGACTTTTGGGGTAAACGTCAAATTTGCAAAAAGTCTGTCCAGGGCATTTACGAATCGCCGTGCAGCGGCTATAATTTATTTTGGTTTGAAATGTGCAGGGGAAAGAAGAAATTTGACAAGGCAGTCAGATTTGGGGGAAGAACATGAGTATTGCGGACGTAGTCGCCATGCTTGGCGCCATCGCAACCTTCCTGTTCGGTATGTCAACGATGACGGACGGCCTGGAGAAGCTCTCCAGCGGCCGTTTGGAAAATGTGCTGGAGCGGTTGACCAGCAATGTCTTCAAAGGCGTTTTGCTGGGCGCGGTGGTCACCGGACTGATCCAGAGCTCGGCGGCCACCACGGTTATGTGTGTCGGCTTTGTCAACGCCGGGATCATGAAGCTCAGTCAGACGGTGGGCATCATCATGGGCGCCAATATCGGCACCACCGTGACGGCGCAGCTGCTGAGCCTGGGGGATATCTCCTCCGACAACCTTCTGCTGACGCTGCTCAAGCCGGCTTTTCTGGGGCCGATCCTGGCGGCGGTGGGCATCCTGTTTTACATGTTCATCAAGGGCGGGCGGAAGCGGACCATCGGCCAGATCGTGCTGGGTCTGGGCCTTTTGTTCATCGGCATGAAGACCATGGAGAATGCCGTGGCGCCCCTGCAGGCGATGCCGGAGTTTCAAAGCCTCTTCGTGGCGTTTTCCAACCCGGTGCTGGGGGTGATGGTAGGGGCGCTGGTCACCGCCCTGATCCAGAGCTCGTCCGCCTCAGTGGGCATCCTCCAGGCGGTCAGCACCACGGGCATCGTCTCCTTCAACATCGCCATGCCTCTGATCATGGGGCAGAATATCGGCACCTGTATCACCGCGCTGCTGTCGGCCATTGGGGCCTCCAAAAACGCAAAGCGCACTGCGGCGCTGCATTTGTCGTTCAATATCATCGGCACCATCGTTTTTATGGCGCTTCTTTACGGCGGAAACGCGCTGTTTCACTTCCCGTTCTGGGAGAACGTGATGGACCGCGGTTCCATTGCCAACCTGCATCTGGGCTTCAACCTGGGCTGTACGGTATTGCTGCTGCCCTTCCATAAGCAGCTGGTCAGGCTGGTCGAACATTTGGTTCCCGGGGATACCGACGAGCGCGAGCTCTCCGTACTGGACGACCGCTTTCTCGCCTCTCCGTCGCTGGCTCTGGAGAAGGCCCATGACGCGGTGGTGCAGATGGGGGATTTCGCACGGGACAATCTGAAGCTGTCGGTGGAGCTCATCAAGCGCTTCGACGCCAAGAAGCTGGAGCGGCTCAACGAGACGGAAACCGCGCTGGACAAGCTGGAGGGACTTCTGGATAACTATCTGGTCAAGCTCACCGACCGGGCGCTGACATCGGAAGAAAGCATGAAAGTCTCCGAACTGCTGCATACCTTGTCCGACTTTGAACGGATCGGAGACTACGCGGTGAACGTATCGGAGAGCGCCGTGATCCTGCACGAGCGCGGCATCGCCTTTTCCGTTCAGGCCCAGGCGGAGCTGGACGGGCTCACCGATGCGGTGATCGAGACCATGGATAAGACCATGGCGTGTTACGAGACCCGGCAGCGCTACCTGGCGATCCAGGTGGAGCCGCTGGAGGAAGTGGTGGACCTGATCGCGGATGATCTGAAAAACCGGCATGTGGAGCGCCTGAAAGACGGCGAGTGCACCATTGAGCTGGGCACGCAGTTCCTGGAGCTGCTCATCAATCTGGAACGGATCTCCGACCATTGTTCCAATGTGGCCCTGCGTATCGTACGGCAGACCGCCTCCAAGGACGATATCGTCCGTATTGATTCCCACGCTTACATGCGGGAGCTGCACCACGGTTCCGACCGGGAGTTCGATCAGCTCTTTCAGCAGTACCGCGACAAGTATTACGTACCGATCGAGGAAGAGACCAGATAAGAAAACAAGCGCCGGAGCGAAACGCTCCGGCGCTTGTTTTCTTATTCGGTTACATCAGGCGCACCGTGTAATAGACCGCCATGATGAGCAGCCAGGCCACCATCACGCCGTACAGGACCGGCAGGCTTCCCAGCAGAAGCGCAGCCACCAGTACGGCGGCCACCACGATACACGTCACATAGAGCATGGCGTAGTTGGCGTTTTTGGGGAACAGGCGAAGTTCCTTGCCGCCCAGCTTCAGTATGCCGCCGCTGGTCTGGAGCTTGCGGGAAAAGAGCAGAGCAGCCGCCAGAATGACCGCCAGCGCCACCGCGTAACCATAGGCGATCAGGGCGGAGAGATCGGCCCGGGGCACCAGATGGACGGCCAGGATCCCCAGAGCGCTGAGCACGGCAATCAGGAAAAATTCATGCTGATAGAGGTAGTAGATCAGCGCCAGAACCGCCACCGCCGGGACGGCGATGTAAAGGAACTGGATGCCGGAGGCGCGGAACACCGCGATGACCACCGCGCAGACCGCCAGCGCTAAAGCGATCAGGGTCAGCGCACCAGAAAGACGGGTACCCTTTCCGCTGCGCCGGGCAGACCGGTACCAGGCCAGCAGTGCAAGGAAGCAGAGCGGCAGCACGATGCCAAGGACCGTGAATACCGTACGCAGGGCCTGGGCCAGCGCAATGCCGTCGGGGGTGTAGTAACTGTAGAAACGATTGAGCAGCAGGAGCAGAAACTCCAGGACCACCGCGCCCACGATCCACCAAAGGACCTTGTTCAGGACCACGTCCTCCTGGCGCTCACGCTGCATTTGCTGTTCCTTCTTGTTCATGTATCCATCTCCTGTGGCTGGGATGCCTTAATTTTGCCGTCGCCGCGAGCGAAGCGCGGTGCGGCCGGAAATCATCAATCTCATACATTCTAACAGAAAACGTGCCGCTTTGCAAGATGGAATGCGATGGATCCCTTTTACCTTATTTGTGCATTTAGAGCACCTTTCGTCGAAATAACAGGGGTAGCTTCAAAACCGAAGCTACCCCTACAAACGGATTTACTTTACTTATCTTTCGTGTTTCTAAAAGCAAAGAAAACTCCCACAATACCGATCAACACTCCCAACAGAGCAACTGGCAGATCAGCAATACTTCCAAATATAGTGCTGTTCAATTCATCGCTTGCACAACAGAGTAAAATCCCAAAAAGCACAAGTACTATGCCTTTTATTTGCTCTTTCATAACGATCTCCTTTACAAAAAAGAATTTGTTGCTTTTGAATACCTGCATGTATTTTATCATGCAGGCAAACTATTTTCAATGTATGGTCAAAATGCCAGAGATTTTAAGCTGTAAGAGTACAATACATATTGGACAGTCGAATAAAAAGGATGAAGGAAATGGCCTCATGGGATAAAGTTGAGTTACCACACAACAACTTGATGAGAGGGGGCCATATCCTTCATGAGCAAGCGTATAACACAAGACATGGCGTATCGGCAATCCCTGATGAAATACGCGGAGAACTACGGGGTCAGCCGCGCCAGCCGGAAGTACAACAAGAGCCGGTC
>NZ_JALFGV010000033.1:0-38308 GCF_022777125.1 Lawsonibacter sp. | reverse complement strand
GTGGCCGGCACCCAGTGGGGCAACAAAAAGTACATGAATATGAAGCACCTGGAGGCTGCCGTTGAGGACGCCTCCATTGCTGGCTGACTTCATTCATTCCAGAGCCTGCAAACCAATTTGCGCAAAATCCTTGACACTACCTTGACGAATGGCACTCTAAATGCATATATTGAAAATAGTTTGCCTGCATGATAAAATACATTCAAGTATTAAAAAGTGACAAATCGGAAGTTGTCAAAGTTTTTCAAACAGCCTCATTACATGGGAATGACAAACCGATTATCCTTAAAATAGGAGGTGGCAGAAATGGCAAACGAAGATAAAAAAGATTTTAATGCTATGTTGCGCGATAAAAAGGATATGCCCAAATTTCAAATCATCACAGACCAGAAAAGCATTGAAAAATATGGTGGAAGTAAAATGTACTTTGCTCCGCCAATCGACTATGACAAGGTAATGAAAAAAATCCCTTATGGCAAAGTGATTACTGTTGGAAAGATACGAGAATACTTTGCGGAATTGAGTGGTGCAGATTTTACAGAACCGATTACAGCAGGGACTTTTGTTTCTATTGTGGCATGGGCGAGTTATCAGCGTTCAGAAGATGAAACGCCTTATTGGAGAACATTAAAAGCGAACGGAGAACTAAATGCTAAATATCCAAATGGTATTGAAGCACAGAAAGAGAAATTAGAAGCAGAGGGACACACCATAATTCAAAAAGGGCGTAAAAATATACGGTACTATGTAAAGGACTATGAAAATTCTCTCTTTGATTTGGAATAGGTAACTTCCAGTTTGTAGGGGCAGTCTCGTTATGAGGCTGCCCTGTTATTTTGACGAATGGTACTCTAAATGCACAAACAAGGTAAAAGGGATGTTTCCCGCCCCTCGGGGGACAGGCATCCCCATCTGCGCTCATCGACGGCCCACCGGCGCCGCGCCCGGATGGGCGTACCTCTCTTTCCGGCTCAGCCCGTCCGGGCAGAATCTGAAACGGGCGGCCTGTTTTGAAACAGGCCGCCCCGCTTGCGGGAATCCCGCCAGTTTATTGCGCCGGGGCTGCGATGGCCGGGATCTGCTTTCCGGTATGGTCGATGGTATAGTCGCTGCCGTAGGTTCCAGGCAGGATGATCTGGGAGATCGGAACAAATGTGTAGCCCTCCTGGAGCAGCTTTTCAAGAATGCCGGGCAGGGCTTCCGGGGTGTGGAGGGCGGCGTTGTGAAAGAGCACGATGGATCCCGGCTGGACCTTGGAAGTGACCCGCTGCGTGATCTCCGACGCCGGAAGGTCCTTCCAGTCCAGGCTGTCACGTTCCCATATAGGTTCAAGTTGTTGCGAAGCAATAATTATTTCTCTTTAGGGTAATATTTGCGTCCACGTTTTTCCCCCATAGGCTTTAGGTCTCCGGCCTGGACTAGCCGCTTCAAGATATGATGGGCCTGGGGCGGATTGATATGGAGTAATTCAGCGACATCGGATCTGGTAACAGATCTTTGCTGTTTTGCCAGCTTAAGAACCAACTCCGAATAGCGCACTTGATCGATATCTGTCTGCCCGACATAGGCTATATCTCGCTCATTCTGCCTATACATCTTTGAGCTCAGCAGGTATTGACGGCCCCTTCCATTTCCATATAGTAGTCGTTGACCTCCTCCATGCTCAGGCAAAAGAAAGACTGGGATTGTGCTTGATCCAAGGGTTCATTTAATAATCAGTGTTTTCTGTTTTTTCCGTAAAAGGCCGCGCCCATCACGGCTGCAACAGGAACACTCAAAATCACGGCTGCGGTACTGCACAGACCCTGCACAAGCTCCACGGCCAGAAAATCCGAACTCAGCAGCTGATGGAACTGAATCCCATAAGAGCAAAATACCATCATAGTGGTCAGCGCGCCGCCCGTAAAGGCAAAAATCAGCGTGTTGCTCATGGTTCCAATCATATCCTGTCCAAGATTCATGCCGCTGCGGAACAGCATTCCGGGGGTCGGAGCTTTGGCTGCGATGGCGACCTCCCGCAGGGCAGACAGGATCGACACGGCGACGTCCATCACGGCGCCTACGGAGGAGATCATGATCCCGGCAAACAACAGGGTGCGAATATCCAGGCCGGTGCCTTGGACGATCAACAGCAAACCCTCCGCTTCATCGGTCTGAAAGCCGGTCAGATGGAATTGAGAGGAAGCGACAGCGAACAGCACGCACGCTGCCAATTCGCCAAGCAGAGTCGCTCCGATTCCCAACAGGCATTGCTTGGTGGGGCCATGCAGTAAAACCAGTGTAACCGCTGTGGTAAGCAGCGCCGTAACAAGCCCCATCACAATGGCGGAGTGTCCGTTGTACAATGCTGGAAGAAGCACACGCAGGATAAAGAGCAGGGAAAACAGAATGGCAAGGCATGCATCTGCGCCCTTGCGCTTTCCGATTACAATCATGCACAGGATAAAGCAAATGATCAACCCCGCAATGGCGCCGCTCCGGTCATAGTTATAAACAGTATAGTACGGTCCTCTAATTCCTCTGACAGGATTTCCAGCACTTCGGCCCGAACATAGTGCAGCGTATCGGTTTCAAATCTATGATACGAGTTTAATCCCACTGGGCAGAACCACATTAGCAACATGGACGCCAGCACGGCCAGCTCCACCAGGAATTTCATTAGTTTTTGTTTCTTAATTTCTTTCATATACAGCATCCCAAAAACGGGAGGCGGTGAAATTCTGCCGCCTCCCGTTTTCCGTTTTTTCTTCCCGGCGGAAATCCCGTCGGATTGTTGTTGATTTGTGGATTACACGACAAGTTCAAATATCCATCTGATCGGCACAAAACCGCATCAAAATGGTAGCCAGCTGGGCACGGGTAGATGCATCAGCCGGAGAGAGGGTGGTTGCAGAGGTTCCGCTGACAATGCCATGCTCCACAGCCCAGGCCATGGCGGTTGCGGCATAACCGGCAACTTCACCCTGATCCTGGAAGGAATCCAAGGCGTAGCTACTCTCGGGGCTTCCGGCATAACGCCACAGCATGGTCACCAGCTGTTCCCGCGTAATGGAATCATTCGGCCCAAATGTTCCGTTTCCATATCCGCCGACAATTCCGTTGGCGGAGGCCCAGGCCACAGCGTCCGTATAGTACTGGTCCGCCGCCACATCGCTGAACACCGCCACACCGGAAACGGCCGGGGTATTTTCCATGCGATACAGGATGGTGACAATCATGCCCCGGGTGGTCGTGATATCAGGTCCAAAAGCGGCGTTACTAATCCCGTTCATCAGACCCGCGCCGTGAACATAGTCGACAGCGGCCTTGTACCATGCGTTCTCCGCCACATCCATGAAGGGATTCTCAGCAGTTTCCTCCATCGCCCTGAACACCGCTTTAATGGTGTGCGCGGCACGGACATTCTCAAAGGTGTACCGGGACACAGCGCCTACGCTCTTGCCGTCCACCAAAACGTCCTTCAGTTCGTACCCGCTGCCGGCTTTCACTGTGAAGGTCTGGTCACCGCCCCTCTCCACGCGGATGGATCCGTTGGGAGAAATGGTTCCCCCCTGACCGGCCTCAGCCCTGATGGTATACTGACTGGAGTTGCTGGTACTGCCGGAGGAAGAGCCGCCGGAGGAGCCGCCGCTGGAGGCGGTTTCAACCTGCACCACGGTCATGGTGCCGGAGACCTCACAGGCCGCCAGCAGCAGGGGGATGCCGGTTTTGCTGTCGGCAGCGGAGACAAAGCACAGGCCCTCAGGGGACACGTCGCCCTGGATGGCAGCGTCAAACTCCCGGGAGTTGATGTAGTTGACGAATTTGGCGTTTGCGGGGACGGTAATGTCGTAAACCATCACGCCGCCGATGCGCTCCAGAGCGATGAAGGCGTAGGTCTTGTTCTTGACTGTACCGGTGACAACGCTCTCGGGCTCAGGCCCCTTTTTGCCGGATCGGTTATCCAGACTGATTTTGTCGTTGGAGCAGTTGAAGTAGGCTGCAAGCTTTTCAGCGGTAATCTCCTCGAAGTCGCTGCCGCTGTCGTAAGTCCGGATCAGGCCGTTCGCAGTTACCTCGTAGATGGAGAAGGAGCGACCGCCGAAGACATATGCCTTGTCGGTATCCAGACCATCCCACTTGGTGGCGTCGAACCAGACGACCTCCTCGCTCAGGGCCACATTGCCGGTGGGAGAGGTCTTTCCCTCGTATTCATTGTCCAGGCCAGCCCAATCAGCGCGGCTGTCGCCCTCGTTGGCAGTGAGCAGGTAGTCCTTGCCGCCGATGGTGACAACGGAAATGCCGTCGGGCATCTTGATACCATAGACATTTTTGTAATTGGAAAGCTCAATGGTATCATTTTTCTGGAGATCGACCTTGGTTTTGCTGTAGTCCTGCAAGCCCAGAGGGTATACGCCGGTAAACTCGCCCTTCTCAATATTCAGCACGGCGATGGCGTTGGCCTCCTGAAGGGCGACATAGGCGGTCGTGCCGGAGACAGCAATGTATTCCGGCTCAAAGTCGGTGGAGGGGGGGGAATTTTTCTGGATCAGCACACCGGACTTGGTCAGTTCATCGCGCTGAGCGTCAAGGTGGTCGAAAGTCACGGTATTGACTGTTCCGCCGATTTTGACGATGGACACGGAGCCCTTGGGGTCAGTACCGCTCGCACCTTCCCGGGGTTCGCCTTCGTCAGCGGTGAGGATGGTGTTGTTGTCCGCAAAGGTCACCATGTCAGGCTGCACGCCCACGGTATAGGTGCCGTTCAACTCCAAGGAGCCGTCAGTCTTGCAGGTGAAGATGGCCACGACACCGTTGGCGGCGTAATTCTCGGCCTGAATGGCCACGGCCAGCTTGCTTCCATCGGGGGAGATGGCCACGGAGGTCATGTCGCCATAGGTGAAGCCTGCGATGTCAAAGGTTTCCTTGCTCAGGTCATACTCGGTACCGGACAGAGCCACCACTTTGTTGCCGTCCAAGCTACCGTTCAGGTTCACGGCGATCAGTTTGCCCTTGACGCCGCTGACAGCGTAGGCATAGCCGTTGACGGGATTGTATTGCACGATCTCCAGGCTGCCGCCGTCGGCGTTCATGGCGCCGGAGTTGTAGCGGCCTGCCAGCTCCAGCTTCAGGGAGCCGGTGGCGTCATAGTAGCCCTTCACGCGGGTGTCGGAGGTCTTAACGGGGGTGTAGACGGGCGTCTCAGGCTCGGCAGCGACCAGGCTGCCGCATTCGCCCTTGCTGTTGTGGGGAGCGTATTGGGCCAGGGTATCCGCTGTGGCGGTCATCTTGCCCTTCTCCCAGACGACGATGCGGAAGTCTGCATTCGTGTCGGTATCGGCGTGGTCTACCCGCTGCAGGGTCTTCTGCTTGGAGACCTTGATCGCATCAACATCCTCGTCCGCAGTCACAGAATCCAGTACGGTCTCGCCCTTTTTCAGGGTGATAGTGTAATTCTTGTTGCTGATCTGCCAGTCGCAGGTCTGATCTGCCTCGGGCAGGTTGTAGGTCTGATATTCGGCGGTGGTCCCGGCGCTGGCGCCCATGATCAGGTAGGAGCCCTTGGCGGGGATGGACTTGCCTTCGGTCAGATCCAGGCTTTTGTCTCCATAGGCCAGGGTGTAGCCGTCCAGAGAGACCGCCTCGTCATTGGGGTTGTACAGCTCAACAAAGGAGTTGGCGATGGGGGTCTCGCCCTTGCCGCCGTTTCCGTAGACCTGGTCGATGAGCAGCTTGGCGGGTTCCTCGGTCTGCTGGGCGGCTCGGGTAATAGTAATGGTGTAGTTCTTCACGGTGGCGCTGTCCTCGGCGGTCACGGTCACGGTGAAGGTGTTCGCACCGACAGACAGCGTCTGTTCGCCAATAGCGCCGGAAACCGTGGCTTTGCTGTCGTTAGCTGTGGCGTCGATGGTAACGGAAGTCACGCTGTTAGCCACGGAAGCGGTGTAGGCCAGAGTCTCAGCATTAAATGCGGGAGTGATTGCAGCGCCGGTCACGGTCAAGGCAGACAGGGCGGCGTCGGAAGAAGCTGCGGGAGCGCCCTGACCCCAGGTAACAGTGACAGGCTTGGAGTACACGCGGTAGGTGGCGCCGCCGTCTTCTGTCAGATCAGCGTAGTAAACGATAACGGTCTGGCCTTCGGTGGTGCTGGTCCAGCCGTCAATGCCCTCGTCATAGGTCAGCATGTTTCCGGAGAGCTGGACAAAACCGCACTCAGCCTCTTCGCTGCCCTTTACCTTCAAAACGGTATGGGTCGTATCCAGGGCTTCTCCCACTTTCATAGACACCTGGGGTGCTCCCGCGTCCACATAGTAGTGGTAATCGTCGGTCATATAGGGCTGCTCAATCAAAGCTGCCACCATGCCAAGATTGGTCAGGAAGCGGTCGTTCAGCGTTGTCTGGCCGGTAGTAATGGAGTGGACGGTGATGTAGCCGCGGGCGGCAACTTCATAGTAGAAGTCCTCCCGCAGATGGTGATAGTACTCATACCACAGAGGATGGGCGTTCCAGGGGTTCATCAGTTTAATAAACGCCTCCAGGGATTCCAGATCGGTCAGAGGGACCTGCTTGCCGTCCACCGTCTTATACAGGGCCGCAGTGGCGTTGCCGGTCTGGGCAAAGGTGATGGCGATAGGCGCGGACATGTCCCGCCAGTTATAGCCCCCCTGAGCCACAGCCTGACTATCCTCCTCGAAAATGACGCAGTTATCCACATACTCAGGATGCTCGGTCAGAATCCGGTCAAATTCCGCACGGGTGACGGCATCGCCGATGTGGCAGTAATACACCAGGCCGGTAGCCTCGGTATAGGCAAGGGCGTCTTCAAAGCTGGTGATCGAGCCGACCTTGTTGTTGCCGTTTCCGAACAGGGTCAGCATGCGCAGCTCTTCCATGGTATAATTCTCGTGCTTATATCCCTTTTCACTGGTAAAGCACGCATACTTGGGATCCGTGCTGTCAATCAGCGCTTGAATGTTGGTATAGTGGCTTAGGTCATTGTCATGCTCCAGGAAGATCACGCCATCCCTGGTGGTGTGGAGATCAGCCTCCACGCCCAGGCAGCCATACGTGTCGATCGCCAGCTTGAAGGCCTCCCTGGAGTTCTGGGGATAGCCTTTCTCATTGTTGTTGCCCGCATCGGTATAAGTGCCGTAGTTCATGTGGGCGCCCCGGTGCGCAATGGGTTGGGGGCGGCCGCTGACCGTGGTGGCGGTGATGCTGGAATAGATGTTATAGACCATCTTGGGGCTTTCCGAAACCACGGCATGATAGCCGGAAGCGATGGCGTTATACACATCCGCGGTGGAATGAGCCACACCCCAGAGGGCGGTAACATGGATGTTGAACCAGGTCATGGCATCTACGCTGACGGGCTTGCGGGAGACGATCTGCGTAATGTGGGTGTCCGCATTGACCTTCTGCCACAGGACACTCCACTCCCGCTCGGTGTCGCCCACCTCGTCCAGGATCAGACCGCCGCGGGCATAGTGCCAGGTGCTCAGCGCACTGGTGACCAGGCCCATATCGGCTTCACCCTCCGCCATCACATACACATCAATGATATTGTTCTTCTTGAGATAGGCCGCCAGAGCGTCGGCCTCCTCCTGGCTGTCCACGATAAAAGCGGGGATGACCAGATAGCGGTAGGTTTGGAACCACTGATCCATGGCAACCAGTGTTTCGCCGGTCTCGCTGAGGATGTTGAGCTCCTTGTCGATCTGCATCATGGCGACGCCGGGGCGCAGATCGCCGGTGAGAGGCAGGGCTTTGGTGACTTCCTGCACCACTACCGGAGGATTGACAATGCCGGTGGTGGGCACATAGATCTCCGCCACATTGGCCGGCGCGGGGGGCGCGGGTACCGCAGTCTCGCCCTTGTAAACCAGAACATTGTCCACGGTGATCTCCGCGCCGCCTTGTCCGTTGGCCAGCAAGACGGCGATGGTACCCTTGCACTGCTCAGCGGTAATGTTGTTTACCGTGGCGATCTCGATCCAGTCGCCGTAGCTGCCGTCCGCATTGATCCTGGCCAGGTAAGCGGAGGTGGTACCGGTATTGCGGCCGGTCATGTTGTAGGTCTGGATGCGCAGGCGGAACGGTCCATCCTTCACAATGGTTCCCAGCGCGGGATTGTTTTTGTGGTTATCTCCCGTATCGTTCATCCACTCGCCGTCCAGCCGGCCGTTGATGAAATAATTGTTGTAGGGACTATAATGCCCAATGCCCACCTTCTGGTGGTTCTCCTGACCGACGAAGTTGTAGCACAGGCCGAAATAACGCTTCTGGGTGTCGCTGACATAGTCGATATCAGCCTCCACCACATAGTTATCCCACTGGTCGGCGCCGTCCACGCCGGTCAGCTGGGCAAAACCGAAGCTGTTGGGATTGCCCTGATTGTTCATGTAGAGCTTGCCATTCTCCAACTTCTGGTCTGCGTTGGTGAAGGTCCAGTCCTCCAGGGAAGCTTCGTCGGAGAAGTCCTCTTCATACAGAACATCCACATTCTTGTAGACGATGATGTTGTCCACCTTGGCGTTGGTCTTGCCGTAGGAAGACAGGGCAATGCCGATGCTGCCGCGATAGGTCCTCTTGTCGATGTTGTTCACTTCCGTGATGGTAGTGAACTCGCCCAGTGTGCCGTTCTCGTCATAATAGGCGATAGAGAAGCGGGCATGACCCGGCTCGGTGTCGGACATCCCCCAAGTTTCAATCTTCAGGCGATAGGTCGTGTTGGTCGTTGTTGGCGCAACAACCCCGGTTTCACCCTTGTTGTGGTTTTCGCCGTTGACGCCGTCGTTGACCCAGGAGTTGTTGACGCGTCCATTTAGTGCGTACCGATTGCCATTCATGCTGCCTTTTTGGTGGTTGCCCCGGTCGGTGCTGTTGTAGGCCAGTGCCATCCAGTCGTCTTTCGATTCGCTGCATTTTGTGAAGTCAGCCTCCACGGTATAATTGCTCCAGTATTTGGACGCGCCCACGTTCAGCTGCACATGGGCGTTGCCGTTGGTCGCGCTGCCGGGGGTGATATACATGGCGGCGTCTTTCAGCTCCACGGTGGCCGTGGCATCGCCTTTCTCATTGGCGGACAGGATCCAGCCGCCCACTGCGTTGGTGGTCGTGATCCGCTGCTCCTGCGCATTGACGTAGCTGTTGAAGTCCTCGGCGTAGAGGATCTGTGTCATTGTGCCATCGTTATGGTCGATCAGGTCGCCGGTTTTATGACCCTTCAGCGCGGCGTTGGGCCTGTTGGCAGCGCCATCATCAGCATTATACGCCTGCGTCCACTTGGCAAACAGGGTCACATTTCCCGTCACCGTGTCGGTGTCGAAGTCCCACGCGTTGGTGCAGGCCGCTTCCTTGTACCAGCCGCCAAAAATCCAGCCGGATGCCACGGGGTCGGCGGGCTTGGAAATCGTGCTGCCGGAAAGGACGCCCATCAGTGCGGCCGGAGCCGTGCCATGCCCGTTGTCATTGAAAGTCACCTTGCAGGTGGCGGGCGCGGGCGTTTCCGGTTCAGAAGCAGCAGAGGTTGGGTAGACCTTGATGTTGTCTACGGTGAGATCCGCACCGCCGTTATCGGCCAGCAGAATACCGATGGTGCCCTGATAGGTCTCCTTGACGATATTATTTGCAGTGTAAATCGGAATCCACTCGCCCAGAACGCCATCGGCGCCGTAAGGGGCGACAGAAGCCTTGGCAGTGCCGGTAGACGTACCGGTCATGTTGCTGGTCTCGACTTTCAGCCGGAACGCGCCGTCGCGGACGATGGTGCCCAGCGCATCCAGGTAACCGTTGTTGGTGGTATTGGTCGTACTCTGGGGATTGTTCTGCCAATTGTGGGTTCCGTTCAAGCTGCCGTTGACAAAGTAATTGGTGGGGTTCAGATAGCTGATGCCAACCTTCTGGTGGGTCCCCACATCCGTAACATTATAGGCCAGACCGGCGTAGCGTTTTTGGCCGGCAGTGATGTACTGCAGATCAGCCTCCATGGTGTAGTTGGTCCACTTTTCAGCTCCCGCCACACCGGTCAGCTTTGCAAAGCCAAAGGTGCTGCCAGAATCCAGGTTGCTCATGTAGAGCTTACCGTCCCGCAGTTCCTGCCCAGCATTGGTGAACGTCCACTTTTCCAGGGAGGCCTCGGTGGCGAAATCTTCCTCATACAGGACGGTCGCGTCGGAGCCCAGATCGGGGTCGGGATTGGGATCGGGATTGGGGTCAGGGGCGGCTTCCACCATTTTGTAGACCTCGATGTTGTCCACGGTGATATTGGCACCGGCTCCGTTTGCCAGCACAATGCCGATGGTGCCCTTATAAAAATTTGTGTGGATGTTGTTGACCGCGACCACCTCGATCCAGTCGCCCAGCTGGCCGTCTTCGCCGTAAGGCGCCAGAGAGAACTTGGCCGTACCGGTGGCGGTACCGGTCATGTTGGAGGTCTCGATCTTCATGCGGAAAGCGCGGTCGGTGATGCCGTTCAGCACGCCGCTTGTCAGGGTATCGTTATTGGGCTTATCGTTGTGCTGCCAGCCGTTCCACGCGCCCACAACGCAGTTGACGAAATAGTGGTTGGGCACATTGTCGTAAATGCCGGCGCGCTCGTGGTTATCGGCATCGGTGACGTTATAAGCCAGAGCCGCAAAGCGGCCGGTTTTCTGCAGGTATTGCATGTCGGCCTCGACGGTATAGTTGGTCCAATCTTGGGAGCCTTCCACACCGGTCAGTTGGGCAAAAGCGGTCTTTTCTTGATTTTTGCCGGTGTTGGAAAGCGTCATGACGCCGTCGCTCACCGTGCCGGTGACTGTGTCCTGCAATGTCCAGTCTTGCAATGCCGATGCATCGGAGAAGTCCTCCGCGTAGAGCACCTGCTTGGTCTGGGCCGCACTGGCGGTTGTCATCAGACTGCCATTGTCCAGGGAGGATCCCATGGTTCCGTCGTCAATGATGTCGGTCACAGTGCGTTCCTGTGAGGACTCGAGACTTGCCGCGAGTGTTGTCGGCATCATGCCCAGAAGCAGGACAAACACCAGCAGTAAGCTTGTGATTCGTTTTCTCATTCTGTTTTTCTCCTTTGTTCAGTTTTTTAGATAAACTATCACTTTTTAAGCTTATCCTCCACTTGTATAATCCTCTACCATCTATATGCAAAGTTTGTGTAATATCTTTTATCAGCACAAATACAGGAAGAGACAGAGCGATATCACTCCGCCTCTTCCTGTATTTCCTGAACAGTTGGTTTTTGTTGTTTCTCCTTGTGCGAGGTAACCTTTTCCTTACCTCCTCATTTTTCACATTTTGTTTCCTTTGTAAAAACCCCCGGAAATCCCATGATTACAGGCTTTTCGGGGATTTTATTTCTTCACGTTTTGCAAAGCGCTTTACACCCATATTCATTTTTCCCACTGGTCCCGATCCTGCTTTTCTTTCCTGAAGAATTTCGGCAGGGAGGGAAGCGCCTAGATATGACCGCGCCCCGAGGGAAGCGGTGCATTGTTGCGGCGGCTGACATGGTAGACCGCCGTGGCCCCCACGGACAGGCCCGCAACCGACAGGCCGCCGATGACTCCCAGAAGCGGATTGGCGGCCAGCACGCTTCCGAACACGAAGTTGAGAACCACCCCCACCAGCGAGATGATGCTCAGCAGCCGGGCATTCCGGTTGATGTTGTTATTGATGATGGAGGTATAGGTATCGAAGTCCTTCAGGACCGTGCTCTTGATGAGCTCGTAACGCTCCTCCAGAAAGCGGAACTCCATCAGCACCTCGCCCTGCAGCACATAGCTGTTCTGCATCTGCATCGGATAGTAGCCCTTGTCGATCCGCGACAGTATCTCCTTCACCGCCAGCACCATATTCCCGCACTCCGTGTAGCGTCTGCGGAAATCCAGCAGCCGATAGGTGCCGCTGTTGTCGATACAGTTGTCCAGGGCATCCTCCAGCTGCTTCATCTCACCTGTGCAGCTTTCAATGTGCACGGAAAGATCCTGTATTTTGAACTGAAGCGCGTACATCAGCAGCTGGCCGATGTACTTGATGGGCTTCTCCGCCAGGAAGGCGCGAAACGCCCCCTGTGTGGACTCCTCAACGACCGCGTTGCTCCCCACCTGCCTCACCCGCAGGGCGCCGGGCAGCATTTCATCGCCGTAGAGCAGCTCCAGCACGACGCGGTCCTCTCTTCCGGTCATACAGTCCCGGGTGACCAGCTCCTCCATCGGAGCAAAAAAGATACAGTAAGAGCTGCCCTCAATCCCCTGTTCCTCCTGGAACTGTCCCCTGTTCATCACTGAAAAAAAGGTGAACGCTTCCATGGACAGCCCTCCTTCTGCAAATTGTATAGCCAAACATATAATAACAGCAAAGCTCCCACCGCAGTCTCTCCCACGGCAGGAGCGCTCCTGTTTTTTCCTAAACTGTTTGCGGGTGTCCGCCGCCCTCCGTGGGCAGCCGCCCATATTTGTCCGACAGGACTACCCGGGGACGCTCAGCCGCCTGCTCCGAATCCCAGGGCAGGACATCCCCAGTCTCCCGGAGATAGTTGAGGATCTGCCAGATCCCCTCTCCGGTATAGGAGCTGACCCGAAAAATCGGATGGCATCCCGCCAGCTCCAGCCAGCCCTGCGCCCGGTCCGGATCTCCATCCGGATGGTCAGTCTGGGTGACAATGCCGATCACCGGGCGGTTGCAGCAGGCCGTCACACAGGGCGGGTAGAGGGAATACGGCTCGGTGGAGCTCAGCAACAACCCCACCACGTCGGCCTCATAGGTGTAAAGCGCCAGCGCCTTCGCCAGACTGGCGTTTTCCGCATACTCCCCTGGTGTGTCAATCACCACATCATAGTGGTTTATGTACTGTGTCTTGTGGTAGTGGATCACATCGCCCTTCAGCGCCTGCGTGAGGGTGGTCTTTCCGCATTCGCTCCGGCCCATTAAAATAATCTTCTTCATGTCCTGGTAATTTCACAGACGGTAAATCCGAGGTGATTTTTCAAGTAAATCAGGATGCTAGATACTGCGGCCTGCACGTTTGAGATGCGTCCGGTAAAAATGAGGGTTCCGCTGAAGCGGTCAATAAACCCCATCTCCACCTTGGATGTCTTGGTCGCGATATCGCCCGCAATCACGGAAATTTCAGAGGGCGTCATGCTCAGGATGCCGATGGCGGCCTGCTGGTAGTCCACATTGGGATTGAGGCCCAGCTTCTGATAGATAATCTCATCCGGGCTTGCAATAATATGCGCCAGAGTGACCTGCTTGCCGGGCACCATCTCCTGGACAAGCCGCATCTTCCCTTCCTGTACGGTTCCAAAGTCCTTTAAATCCATCCTATTTCACCTCATTCGCTCCGCTCAGGCCCAGCGCCGCCTTGATTCTGGGCATATTATAGCCCATGATTTCTTCCGCGCCGATCACCGTGACAGGCAGGCCCGTGTAGCCGCGGCTCTCCATAAAGGCCTGTCCGGCCTTATCCTCCGCGAGACTGACCTCCTCATAGGATATCCCGCTCTGCCTCAAAAACTCCTTTACGCTGTGGCAATAGCTGCAGCCGGGCATCGTATAGATGCGCACGGGCGCCGCGCCCGCCAGCACCGGAGCCTCGCGCTCCGGTGTGTCCGAGCGGAGGTTTTCCTCCCCAGCCTTCCAGCCCGCCGCGCACAGGCCGCCGGTTTTCAGCGCGGCCAATACCCTGAGCACCTCCTCCGGATTACGGCCGATGTTGTTGTCGTGGATTACGCTGTAGCGCACCTTTTGCTCCGGGTCAATCAGGAACAGCCCCCGTAGGGCCACCCCTTCCTCCTCCAGCAGCACTCCGTAGTCGGCGCAGACCCGCAGGGTCTGATCCGCCGCCATGGGGTAACCCAGCCCACCCAGGCCGTTGCGCTGCCAGGCCTGGTGGGTGTAGACGCTGTCCGTGCTCACGCTGAGCAGCTCCGCGCCGGCTGCCCGGAATGCCTCCCGGTGCTCTGAGAAGGCTGTGAGCTCTGTGGGACAGACAAAGGTGAAATCCATGGGGTAGAAGAACAGAACCAGCCATTTCCCGGCATAGTCCGGCAGCGCAACGCGCACAAAATGTTCTCCATTCGCCGACAGCGCCTCCATGGAAAAATAGGGCGCCTGCTTTCCGATGAGTCGTTCCACAGAACTCACAATCCTTTCTTACCAATTCTTATTTATCCGGCTTATAGAAGCACTGAGAGCAGTCGTCCTCCTTGGCCTTCTCCCGCTTCTGCCCATCCTCGGGCTGATAGAAGCACTGGGGACACTCCTCCTCCGGCTTCTCCTCCACTGCCTCCGGCTGGTAAAAGCACTGTGGGCACTCTTCCGTCTCACCGCTCCTGCCGGGTGTGTGGTACATGCCCTGGGGCACGCTCTCCCCCTCCTCAGGCTTTTTGCGGCTGGGCGCTGGATAGTGACAGTTGGGGCAATCCTGTGAAGCCATACCGATGACCCTCCTTTCCGCATCTGTTCCTGTTTCCTTTAGTTCGTCAGCTTGTCAATCAGTCCCGGATGGGGCGATGCGATCACGCTGCTGCTTGTAATATCCCCGGTCTCCTCCAGTTGATTCATCGCGGCCTTAACCGCAGAGCGAACCGCGGAAACCTCACCGGTGAGAATGACAAAGCCCTTGCCACCCAAGCCGCGGGCAATACGGATCTCCATCAGACGGACGTTTGCGGACTTGGCTGCATAGTCCCCCGCCTCAACGGCGGTCAAAGCCGTCATAGTCTCAATCACGCCGATGGAGGCGATGTGTCCCACCTCCGACGTGCCCACAATCGCCTCCGGGACAGAGGCGTGCACGTTGTTGATGGTGTGGTGCCCGACCAGATAGATGCCCGCTGTCTGGCGACCGCTCTCCATGGCGCTCTTCACGGCGCCTACCGCGCCGCAGATGATAATGACATATTTACCCGGACAGGTGGGGGTCGCGGTCAGCAACTCCACATTGGCGGCCTTCAGCACCGCATCGGCGGTCTCAATGCCGACGGGGATGCTTTTCAATTCCAGTAATCCGATGGACTTTCCCATAACTGGCCTCTTTTCCTATGGATTCCTCTGCTAGCTCAGGCATTGATCACGCTGCTGACAGCGTTGATCACAATCGTCAGGATAAAGATCGTGGTAGCAGGAGGATCGATGTGGGTGTCGCAGTGGCTGTTCAGGCTCTTGCCCACCAGATCGCCCAGCAGGGAGCCCAGGATGCCGAAGAACACGCCCAGCAGAGCGCCTGCAGGGCCCCAGGCGGTGATGCCGGCCACAGCAGCCAGCCCAGAGGGCAGGAAAATGTGGTGGGTCGCGGGCGTCGCAAAGCCGGTCTGGGTGAAGATCAGTGTGATAGCTGCAAAGCCGAAGCACACGATCGGGAAGATACTGAACGCGGCGGTGAACTCATTCTCGTACAGGAACGCGGCGATGAAGCTCACAACAATGCCGATGCCGCCGCCCAGTACCACGTTATAGACGAAGCCCTTACCGGTGGCGAACCACTCGCGCTTTCCGGAGCCGGTGTACTTGCCGGTCAGGCCGGTCTTGCCGAAGGCCAGACGGGTGACAACCGCCAGAATGAAGACGGTGATGCCGGGCAGGTCGGTGGTGGCGGGGCCGGCGCTGCCGATGACGGGCAGCAGGCCGATGCAGTAGTGGATCAGGAAGCCCAGCACGCCGAAGATGCCGCCTACCAGGAGCACATCGGGCTCACCCAGGCCGTTGAGGGAGGACAGGATGTCGGCGCCGGAGGCCAGCTTGCCCTTGCGGCCCGCATATCCGGCGGCGGCCACGCCGCCGGCAAAGGCGATGTGGGGGCCGACAAAGGAACCAAAGGCGAGGTAGTTGACTGCAACATCGCCGCCCACACCGGCAGCCGTCAGGACTCCGCCCACCAGGGCGTAGATACCAGTCATAATAAAAGCGGGAAGGGCGCCCATGTAAGCGCCGATAATGCCACCGCCAAATGAGGCGATCAGAACCAAGATATCCATAAATCAGTTCCTCTCCAATCTTTATTGTTGGATGGTAATCTCTCTCTCGGTCACCGCGGTCACCGTACCCGCGATGCTCGCATGAAGGTTTGCCCCCAGCTTTCCCTCTGGGACCGCCGCAATCAGGGTTCCCTTCTCCACTTTGTCCCCTGCACGCACCATAGGCTGGGCGGGTGCGCCCACCCCCTGGCTCAGCGGCAGGGTCACCTTTTGATAATCGCAGGAGTTATCCTCCATCGGGGCGGGGACATCATAGGCGTCCAGCCCCAGCTGATGAATCAGCTTGTGAACCGGGTAGCGCTTATACTTCCGGAACGGTGCGGCCGTCTCCGGCTGGTCGTGCAGCGCATTGCGGATGCCCTTCTTTCCCATCTCACCCTTGAGCATCCCATTCATTTTCCAGGGCTGAAGCCCCATCACGCAGGCATACTCGCACAGGCGGCAGCCGCAGCACAGAAAGGCGTTCATGGGGGTATACTCCGGGTCGCAGAGAGCGCCATAGGCGGCCAGGCGCATCATCTTATGCGGCTGGATACGGTGTCCCAGCAGGCCCCGGGGGCAGACCTCAGAGCACAGGGAGCACTGCATGCAGGCCACCCGGGCATCCTGGAGCATCCGCGGCGCGGGCCGGTTCAGGCTCTGGAGGAGGGAGTGGCCCTCCGGGACCACGATGAGCCCCTTTGTGGTCTTGGTGATAGCGCTTCCGGTGCTCACCACACGCCCCATCATGGGCCCGCCGTTGATGACCTCATAGCGCTCCACAGCGGGGCCGCCTGCCAGGGCCAGCGCCTCCGCCACTGTGATGCCCAGGGGCACCTTCACGGTCTTGGGGGTGCGCACCGCGCCGGTCAGCGTGACATACTTCTCAATGACAGGGATCTGGTGCCGGACGGCCGCCAGCACATTGAGGGCCGTCTCCACATTGCTGACCACCACGCCCACATTCAGGGGGATGCCCCCCTCCGGGACCACACGTCCGGTCACTTCGTAGACGATCACCTGTTCGTCACCGGCGGGATAAAATGCGCCCATCCGGTGAACCCTCAGCCTGGGATGCCTGGACAGCTCCCGCTCCAGCGCCTCCACCGCCGCGTGATAGTGCTCCTTGAGCGCTACCACCCCCTGGGACGCCCCGACCTGCTCCACAAGCAGGTCGAGGGCGTCCAGCAGGTCACCGGCCTGGAGGGCCATCAACTGCTGATCCACCCGGAGCAGCGGTTCACACTCCGCTCCGTTGATGATGACGGTGTCCGCCTGGGCCTTGAGCTTCACATGGGTGGGAAATCCGGCGCCGCCGGCTCCCACCACACCGGCCTGCTCCACCAGGCCGAGCAGATTCTCTTGCATAATGGCCCAAACCTCCGTTTATCTGACGTCCATCCCTCCGACGAGCACACACCTGCGGCGCCGGGCAAAAGATTTGGCCGAAGTCAGGCCCTCTCCAGTGGGACCGGCGATGGTAAACGTGGTATAGCCCTCGCCGCCTACGCCGATACCGGCGTAAGAGGGGCCGTTTTTCACAAAAATCGTGGTCTGGATGAGCTTGGCCATCTTGGTCAGCTTCTCCACATTGCGGGAGTGCATCATGGCGGTGTGGCGGTTGCCGTGCTCGACCCGGACAGCCATCTCAATGGCCTGGTCCACATTGGGGACCCGCACCACGGGCAGGATGGGCATCATAAGCTCCACCTGCACGAAGGGGTGGTCCTCCTTGGCCTCCATGAGGATGACCTTCACGTCATCTCCCACGGTAATGCCGATCTTGTCCAGGATGTACTTGGCGCTCTTGCCCACAAACTCGGTCTTGGGACTCTTGCCCTCCTTAGTCACCAGCTCCACAAGTTGGCTGATCACGGCGGGATCCTTGACCTCATAGGCGCCGTTCTTCTTCATATTGAAGATCAGGTAGTCGGCCACGGAGTCCACGGCGATGACTTCCTTCTCGGCGATGCAGGGCAGGTTGTTGTCAAAGGAGCAGCCGTCCACAATATCCTTGGCGGCCTTCTCGATGTCGGCGGTCTCGTCCACCACAACGGGGGGATTGCCGGCGCCGGCGCCGATGGCCTTCTTGCCGCTGGAGAGCACCGTCTTGACGATAGCGGGGCCGCCGGTGGCCACCAGCATGCGGATCTTGGGGTGGCTCATCATGGCGTTGGTGTTCTCAATCGAGGGGGCGGACACGGTGACCACCAGGTTGGCGGGCGCGCCTGCCTTGCAGAGGGCCTTGTTGATGAGCTGGATCAGGTGCAGGGACACCTTCTTGGCCCGGGGGTGGGGGCTGAACACCACCGCGTTCCCCGCCGCCAGCATGCCGATGGAGTTGCAGATGATGGTCTCCGTGGGGTTGGTGGTGGGGGTGATGGAGCCGATTACGCCGAAGGGCGAGTACTCCACCAGGGTCAGGCCGTCGTCGCCGCTCATGGCGTCGGTGGTCAGATCCTCGATGCCGGGCGTCTTGACCGCGGCGAGACGGTTTTTGATGAGCTTGTACTCATAGCCGCCCATGCCGGTCTCCTCCACGGCCAGGCGGGAGATGTACTCCAGGTTCTCCTGGTCCAGCACCACGTCGCGGATGGCCTGGACATAGCAGGCCCGGTCGTGCATGGAGCGGTTCAGATACGCCTGCTGGGCCGCCACGGCCGCGTCCACCGCGTCGTTCATGCTCTCAAATACGCCCCAATCCCCGCCGGACGGGCAGGTCTGGGTGGAAGTGGCCTCCGTGCTCAGCTGGGATACAACCCGCTTCACAATGGATTCGACCACATTCTCGTCAATGTTCATTTGCTGTTCCTCCTTAGAGAGACATCGCGTACCGCGCGATGTCCATATCCTGTTCCACCGTACCGCCGGATACGCCGATGCCGCCCACGACTTCCCCGTTTACCACATAGGGGAACCCGCCGCCAAAGAGCACGATTTTTCCGGGAGCGGAAGCGTCGATGCCGTAGAGCGGGCCGTCCGGCCGGGCCGCCTGGCCCAGCTCATGGGTCGGCATCCGGAAGGCGTTGGCGGTATAGGCCTTTCCGGCTGAGACGTCCACGCTGCCCAGCAGCGCGCCCTCCATTCTCTGGAGCAGAACCAGATTGCCGCCGCTGTCCACTGCGGAGAACACCACCGGAACCCCGAGCTGTCCGGCCCGCTCCACAGCCCGCTGGGCCATCCCCTGGAGCGATGCCAGGCCAAAGGGGGGCAGGCCGCCCTCCGGGGCGGACAGCTGTTTCCAAACCAGCGCAGTCACCTGCGCCCTCAGGCGCTCCTCCTGCGTCAGATCCTCCTGAAGTCTGGCCAGCGCGTACACCGCGTCGGACAGGCGGTTGATGTAGCGGGCCAGCACCTCGCGTACCGGCTCATGCTCCGCCAAAGCCACCACGTGACGCTCTGCACGGCGGACAATGGTACGGGCCACATGGAGCGCCGCCGAGGCGGAATCCACGCCCGGAATCACGAAATGAGTTTGCTTCCCCGTAGTCTCGGTGCACTTGTCCACCACGCCCTCCAGAAAAGCCACATCCTCTTCCGAGATCTTCCCCGTCAGCCCGGCCGCACCCTGCTCGTCGCTGGCCAGCTCGGCCCCCAGGGCGAACAGCCGTCCCTGGATGCGGTGAACCGTGGTGCGGATATACTCCCGGTCAGTCTGGGCATACGCCAGTCCCAGCATGGAGTTGGCCTCGTCGATGGTACCGTAGCACGCCACCCGCAGGCTGGACTTGCTCACCCGGGAGCCGCCCACCAGGCTGGTCTGGCCTTTGTCTCCGGTTTTGGTGTAAAGATTCGCCATCAGCCCACCTCTACCGTATCCACAATGCCCACGATGGAGGTATCCACTGGGGCATCGCCCTTGCCGAACACATAGCGCGCGGAACTACCCTTACAGACAATGACGATCTCGCCGGTGCCCGCTCCCACGGAGTCCACGGCCACCTCGCTGGTGCCTTCCCGCTCCAGACGCTCCGTCAGCTTTTCCACGACCAGGAGCTTCATCCCCACCAGATGCTCGTTCTTGCTGGTGGAAACCACGGTCCCGATCACTCTTCCCAAATACATTTTGCCACCTGCTTTACGTCTCCTTTCGGATGCAGATGTCCCGGCGGCGCGCCTCATCGGCGGCCAGTTGGGTAATCAGTGTCTCCCGCGGCACCCACAGGGTGCTGTGGGGCGGACACCCCTGAACATAGCGTCCGCTCAGAACCCTGCCCGCCAGCCGAACCCGGGCAGACCCCTCCGTCTTCCGGGGTTCGGCCTCCGGCCTCGCGGCCGGCGCCGCCGTCCTGGCCAGTAATCCCCCGACCGCCCGCAGCGTCTTGTCATAGAGGCCGCCGGAGGTGGTCAGGCGTGCGCCGAAGGAGCGCAGGGTCTCCAGATTGTTCCGAAGCGCCTGTTTCAGCGGCTCCGTCATATGGAAGCCGCGCTTCAGGCGCTCGGCGTGATCCGGGCAGCAGCCGTCGATGTTCACCACCACGTTCTTTCCCCGCATCAGGCCGTCCAGAATGACGGCCGACGCCGGTGTGTCCGCCATGCAGGCGGCCACGTGGGCGGCGGTATGTACCGTCATGGCCGGAACCAAAATCGTATCGTACCGGGCGGTCAGCGCCTCCGGAGTCTCCTCCGGGGTCTCCACCCACAGCTTCTCCGGCTCCAGAACGGAGCGGAGCCGTTCCACGTCCAGCAGGTCGGACGCCCCCCGCGAGAGGAGCACCCGGAACGTGAAGCCCTCTCCGCGCAGGCGGCCCATGGCCTCCAGCGCGGCAGCCTCACCGATGTTGGAACCGGTGTAGACTACCAGCGCCTGCTTCTGCCGCGCCAGGAGCTTCTCCACAACGCGCTGGGCCAGAATCTGGACAAACGCCTCGTCCGCCATCCCGCGCAGTTGCTCCGTCGTCAACGGTCCTCACCTACTTTACAGCTTGCAGTTTACGGCAATCCCCAGGGGCGTCACCAGCAGCGGAGCCGCCGGCTTGACCACGGGGACACCCAGAAATTTCTCAAATACCGGTTCAAATTGGGTGAAGCAGCACGCGCCGCCCACCACATAGACCGTCTCCACCGGGTACTCCCGGAGGTAGTTCTGGACAATGGACGCCATTTTCTCCACAACCGGCTTGATCACAGGAAACACATTGGCCTCCTGCGCCGGATCCCGCTTGGCCAATTCGGCCTCCTGGGTATTCCAGCCGTGGAAGCCGGCCAGCACCAGCGTCATATGGGTACCTCCCGTGGGCTCGTCGCCCGTGAAAATCACCTTTCCGTCCTTCAGGACGCTGATACCTGTAGTGCCGCCACCCACGTCCACCACTGCGCCATCGGAAATGCCCAGCACGGAGGAGGCCGCCGTGGGCTCATCCACGATGTTGGTCAGGCGGAAGCCCGCCGCCTCCACTACGTTTCCAATGGCCTTCACATTGCCCTCAAGGATGCCGGGCGGGATGGCGCAGGCTCCGGCGTCCAGCATGACGCCCAGGCGCTCCTCCAACTGTCCTTTCAGATGCGTGACCGCCCGAACCGCCCCCATGTAGTCCACCACGATACCGTCCCGGACCACTGTGGACGGATAAGAGGCCCCGGCCACCGGCCGGTTCTGCTCATCCACCACCGCCAGCACGATGTTGGCGGTGCCCAGATCCACCCCGGTACGCAGCGCGCCCTCCCAGGCATTGCAGCCGCCGGTTTGAATCAGCCGCTCAAATTCCAGAAGAGTCTCATTGGCTTGCGACAGCTCCCGGCCCATCTCTGCCCTGCCTCCCTCCCGGCTCAATCGTCAAGGAAAAAGGCCCGGTCGCCGTTTTTGACGCCCAGAGCATTGGCCTCTTCCACATCAATGTGCATTTCCAGCGCGTACTTGTCGGAGACTCGCACCAGCACGTTGCACAGGATCGCACCCCGTAGGCCCTCGATTTCCGTCCGGATATACTGGCCGTCCTCCACGCCGAAGCGCGCCGCGTCCTCCGGAGTCATGTGCACGTGCCGCAGCGCCGCAATCACGCCGCTGTCCTTCTTTACGCTCCCACAGGGTCCGATGATCTCAATACCCGGGGTATCCCTCAACTGGCCGGACTCACGCACGGGGGGCTTGACACCCAGCGTGAAGCCGTCGGCGATGGAGATCTCCACCTGCGTCTGAGAGCGCAGGGGCCCCAGTACGCGCACGCGGCTGAGCTCCCCTTTGGATCCGCGGATGGTGACGGTCTCCTCCGAGGCGTACTGCCCCGGCTGGCCGAGCATCTTTTTGACAGTCAGCTCGCTGCCCGGGCCAAACAGTACGTCCATGTCCGCCCGGTCCAGATGGACATGGCGGTTGGAGACCCCGATTGGGGTGGAGCGCTCCAGCCGCTGCTGCTTCTGGAGCTCCTCCACCACCATACGGGTGATCTGGCGGACAATCTCTGTTGAAACCGCGTTGTTCTTGTCCATGCCTCAAGCCTCGTTTTACAGGCCCTTCGGCAGAATTTTCTCCACGTCGGTGTGGGGACGGGGGATGACGTGCTGCGCCACGATCTCGCCCACCTTCTCGGCGGCGCAGGCGCCGGCGTCCACCGCGGCCTTGACCGCGCCCACGTCGCCGCGGACCATGACGGTGACCAGGCCGGAGCCGATCTTCTCATAGCCCATCAGCGTAACGTTGGCGGACTTGGTCATGGCATCGGCTGCCTCGATCGCGCCGACCAGACCTTTTGTCTCGATCATACCCAGAGCTTCACCCATTGTGATAACCTCCTAGAAAATATTAGAAAAATCAGTGCTGCCGTCCCGCTTTTCTGCGCGGTTCAGCGTTTTACGGACTTCTTTACCCGCTGTTTGGAGGGCGTTTCCTTTCCCTTTCCGGAGGGGGCCTCCTTCGGAGACTCCCTCGTCTCCGAAGTTCCCTCCTCAACGGGCTGCGCCTCCTCCGGGGACTCCATCGCCTCCGGAGCACTCTCCTCAACGGGCTGCACGTCTGCCGGAGGCTTCGTCGGCTCCGGCGGATCAGTTGGAGTGGGCGGCGCAGGCGGCTCCGGCGGCTGATCTCCCACCGTGTCGGTGTTGTGGATCAGGCCGGTCAGCCCCATGGACGGCCGCGCGATTACCTGGGTGCTTACCACCCGGCTCACCTTTCCGGCTGCAATCCGCGCGGCATCCACCGCTGCCTTCACCGCGCCCACATCGCCCAGGATCTTGATGGTGGTCCAGCCTCCGCCTTTGGTAAGCTCATAGCCCACCAACTCCACATTGGCCGACTTCACCGCCGCGTCGGCGGCCTCAATGCCAGCCGCCAGGCCTTGGGTCTCTATGAGTCCCAGGCTTTTTTTCTGCATGCTCTCACCTCCTGTCCAGGGCCTTCAGCGGCAGCTTCTTCACAAGCCGCGCCGCATTGGCCCCCAGCGCCCGCACCGTCTCCGTACCGGAATCGGCGGGAATACGGAACAGGGGCTGCTCACGCTCCAGCTTGGAGTAGTGGAGAACCAGCGCCTGTCGGTCCAGGCCGATTCCCACCTCCAGCCGGGAGCTCCGGGCAGCCTCCCAGGCCAGGGACAGGGCGTCGCCCGTCCCGGCCGCGGCCTCCCAGGGAATGCCCTCCTCCTCCATGCCGTACTGAAGCTGCCGCAGTACCTCCTGCGGGGCGTCCTCTGCACAGCCGACATGGACGGTGGGCTTGATCCTTTCTTGGATTACGGGCATATCAGCCCCTCCCTTCCGTCAGGGAGAGCACCAGCCCGGTGGCCACCGCGTTGCGGGGGCCTTCGGTGCCGCGGATATTTCCGCGGCCCGCGACAACCTTGTACTGGGAAAGTGCGTCGGTCACCATCTGCGGAACCTCGAAGTCCAGCGCCGAGCCACCCACCAGCACCACGAACTGAATATCCCGGACATTGCCGGTGGGGCTGACCCGGGTCAGGGCCCGGATTGCGTTGGTGACGAACACCTTCTGCTTGGCCTGCTGCCGGATGAGCCGGATCTTCTCCATGCTCCAGTCGCCCTCCAGGGGGAGCAGCTTGCCCTCCTTGAGAATGACCACCTTGGCGAACAGGTTGGGGTCCAGCGGCTGCTGGAAGAACTCCACGGTGCCGTTTTCGTGGCGGATGTGGAACAGGCTCTCCACCTTGGCCAGGGGGTACTTCTTCACATCCTCCGCCGTGTCGAAGTCGGGCAGGCCCATCTCCGACTGAATCAGGAGTGTGACCATGTTGCCCGCTCCGGCCAGGTGGATGGAGTGGATCTGTCCCTCGGCGTTGATGATGGAGGCGTCTGTGGAGCCGGCGCCCATGTCCAGGATGGCCAGGGGCTTGTTGGTGCCCGGGGTGGTGAGGGCGCCGCGGATGGCCATGTCGGCCTCCACGCCGCCCACCTCGACCGGAACCCCGATCTGCTGGGCAAATTCCCGGGCGATGGCCTCCATCTGGAGGCGGTCCGCCTTAACCATGGCGGCGATACCCACGGCGTTCTCCTGAGAAAACTCGTTGGCCAGGCCGCCCTGAACCTTTTGGGGTGTGAACGTGTCGACCGCCAGCAGATCCTGGATCTTGATGTCCCTGGGGTGCTGGCTGGTCAGATTCGCCATGACCTGGCGCACCTTCTCCAGCATGCCGCCGGCGTTGGTTCCCGGCTCTCCCCGCACATCCTCCAGGCTGGGAATGGACTCCACGGCCTTCATGATCTTGTCGGCCCCGTCATCCACATCCACCTTGACGCTGCGGTTTTCCCCCAGCAGCTCGACCGTGCCGGCCGGAATTTTCCGCTCCTTCACGTCGCCGGCCGGGGTCTTGATCACCACCGCCGAGCGGTTTCCAATCAGAGCCCGGGCAATGGGCACCACCTGCCGGGTCTCGTCGGAGGACAGGCCGAACAGGGTGGCGATGCCGTAGGGGTTGGAGAGCACCTCCACCACGCCGCCCACGGCAGCCACCTCCACGGCGGAGCGCATGCCGATGGGCACCTTGTCGATCAGCGCCACCTCGTCCACGATCGGGATCTTGCAGGTCAGGCGGTTGTGAATCAGCACGCCGTCATCCCGCTGGACAATGGCTGCGGTGACCTTACGGTCCCCGGCGGTGGCCCGGTTGATCAGCCGGGCCACCACCTCAAAGTCCACCGTCCCGGGCACCACTGCAATATAGTCCTGCCCGACCGGCGCCCGGTCCAGTTCCGTGATGAGGACCGTCTCTCCCACACCCACACCTATTCCGCCGGGCGTGGCGGGGTTGTGGCCGATCATGGTGGACTCGGTGATGATGGTCTCGGTAATGGTCTCCATGGCCACATCGCCGATGACGGGGGCGGCTTCGTTCAGGCGCACCTCCGACAGGTCCTTGAGCTCCAGCCCGGCCTTCTCCAAAGCGTTGGTCAGAGAGTGGAAGATGCCGTTGATGTTCTGGCGGGTCCCCTTGATGCCCGTGGTGGGGACGGTTCCGCTGGCCAGAAAGACCGCGTGACCGCCCTCGAGCCGGGCCAATGCTGTCTCTGTTGTCGCGTTTCCGATGTCAATGCCTGCGACCAGTTTCATTTTGGGGCCTCCTGACTCTGAGGTATGATTAGAACTTCTTCAGGCGGCCGCGCTTCTCATAAACCTCGGCAGCCTCCCGAACCAGGGAAGCGGCGGTCTTGGCGCCGTACTTGCCGTCCAGCTCGCCGGCGATGTCCAGCAGCTCCTGCTTGTTGGAACGGTAGGGACGCAGGGCGTTGTATATCTCCAGTAGGCGGTCGTCGGGTACGGCGATGAGCTCGGCGGCGCGGCGCAGGTTGCCGGCGAAGGCCTCGCGGTGGACGGACTCGGCCACCTGGGCCTGCATCTCCAGAGTCTCGGGCGCGATGCGCATGTCATCGGCGGAGAGTTCGCCGTTGATGACCTTCTCATAGCTCAGAGAGGTGAAGTCCTTGCCGGTGGGGGTCTTGATCTGGTCGGCCATGCTCTCGGACAGAGGATAGTTGGCCGCTGTGACCTTGGAGCCGCAGCTGGAAGCGGCGGCGGGCGCGTAAGCGGGAGTGCTGTTCTTCATGGCGGCCATGACCTGCTCCACGATCTGCTTCATCAAAAGTTCCTGATCCATAAAACGTGCTGCCTCCTTTACTGGAACGAGACCGTAACGGCCTGCGGCTTCTTGTTGTTGTCCACCAGCTCGGTCTCCTTGATGTGGAGCAGGGCGGACAGCGCCTGATAGGTGGGGCGGGCCATCTGGTCGTTCCTGGTGGGAACCGGGGTGGGGGACTCGCCCTTGGCGTACTTGGCGGCATTCTTGCCGATCTTGCGGTAGGTGTCCAGGTCGATCAGAGGCGCCTGGGAGAACAGCTCCAGATTGGACAGGTTGGGCAAATCCTTCTGGTGGATGACCGTGGTGCCCTTGGACTGGATGCCGATACCGATGCCGGAGCCGGAGTACTCTGCGGCCACATGGGCGATGAAGGAAACGTCGGAGGTGTGGTACACCTTGATGATGCGCCACTTCAGGCCCTCCTCCTCGATACCGGCGATGATCTCGCGGAGCACCTTGTCATGGGGCAGGTCGATAATGGTCTTAACCTGCTTGGTGCCGAAGGCGGGCGCCAGGCCGATGACCACCTCGTCGGTGGCGGTGCCCTTCCGGGCCTCGCCATTCTCGGTGATGGTCAGCTTGCCCGCGGCCATGGTGACAGGCGCCGCAGCGGGGGCGGCTGTGCCGCTCACCTCGCCCATCTCCTTCAGGACCTCTTCAATTACACTGCGCAGCGTATTTTCATCAAACGTCATGACTGCTTCACCCCTCTTAGATATCTTCCGGACGGATGGCGTTTGGAATATTCTTCAGTTGGTTCCAGCGCTCCTCGCTGATCTGGTAGCCGGTCATGGGCCCGTGGTACTCGTTGGGCACGTTGACGGCGGAGAGCACGTGGAACTGCTCGTCGAAGATGGAGGCGGTGTGCAGGTAGTCGCCGGCCACCTTCTGGCGGAGCATGTTGTAGATGTTGTGGGCCACATCGGGGAAGCCGGCGCGATCCAGAGCCTTTACAAAGTCAACGCCGGTCACCTTGCGGGCCATCATATCCTCGATGGCCTTCAGATCCTCATTGACGTTGCGCTCGGGCATGTCGTTGGAGCCGTTGGCGTATGTGGCGGCCTCCACCTCTGCGTCGGTGATCTCGGGCAGGCCCAGCTCACGGAACATACCCTGCAGGGCGCGGGCGGCCTTGTTGCGGGCCTTGAGCACGTCCTCCTCGCGGACAGGCTGCAGGCCGCCGTCGATCTTCATATCGCGCTGGATGATGGTCCAGTCGTCGTAGTCCTCGGCGTCCCAGTTGGAGCCGGCAAACATGTTGTCGTAGTTCGGGGTGGCGGAGTAGCCGGAGCAGATGTAGTCGGTGCCGGAGAAGAGCTGGGGCACGGTGCGGGCCACACGGCGCAGGTCGGAGTGGGTGAAGGTCTGGTCATTGGAGGTGGTGGACTCCAGATCCAGCAGCATGGCAATCAGGTTCTCAGCGGCCACGGCGCGGATGCCGCCGGGCACACCGGCGGGCACGCCGATGCAGGAAACGGAGCCGTTCTGGGTGCCCTGCACGCCGGCGCCCTTGGTGACGGCCAGGCAGCGGGCCTCCAGGTACAGCATGCTCTTGCCCTCGGCATAGCCCATCTGGACCTCGGAGCCGGTGCCGGAGGTGAAGCGCATCTTCAGGCCGCGGCTGGCGTAGCAGCTGGCCAGGAACGCCTTAGAGTAGGGGGTGTCGTCGCCGTCCATGAACACGGGCTCGGTGCCGTAGACGGAGATGGTCTCAGCGTAGGTGGTGAAGCCGCGCATGCCGAGCTGCAGCTCGGTGGCCTCCTCCAGAGCGCACTGGGTCATGACACCGGGACGGCCCACCTGGGCGCCCACGAACAGGGCCATGGCATTGAAGGGGGCGTAACGGGCGACGGCCACGGTGGTCTCCATCTCAGCGAAGCCGCGGACGCCGGCCTCGGCGGCATCCGCCGCGATCTGGACGGGGTTATCGCGCACGTTGGTGACGTGACACTGGTTGGCGGGCATCATGCGGGCGCGCATCTTGGTCATGCCCATCATGATCTCCACGATGTTCAGCTTGCCCACGACCTCTGTCAGCTTGGCGGGGGTCAGGGACAGGGTGATATCCAGGATCTCCTTACGGGAGACATTGATGTCCACGATTTTGCGGGCGATCTCCAGGGAGTCCATGGCCATGGCCTTCTCCGCATTGCCCAGGCGGATGGCGTGGTCGGCGATAAAGGTGTCGAGCATATCGAAATCGGCGCGGCACTTGCCGTCCATCTCGGTGACGACGCCATGTTCAATCTTGATGCCGGGCTTGGGGTCGAAGGGGCTGTTCATGGCAATCAGGCCCACCTCAGGCCACTCCTGCACGTAGCCGTCCTGATTGACCGGACGGGCGGCCAGAACTTCAAAACGTTTTGACTTCATAGCTGTCTGACTCCTTCCCGGCAATTACAGAATATAGGGGGTGGTGGTGGACTTGAGCTCCACGCTGGGCTCCAGGGTCTTCAGCACCTGCATGCCCACATCGCGGGCGGCGATGATGGCCTGCTTGACGGCGCCGGAGTCGCCGGTAAAGGTCAGGATAACCTCGTTGGAGAAGCTGGTGCCACCGTTGGCGGGGGAGCTGTAGCCAACCACGTCCACAGTGGCGGCCTTCACAGCGGTATCGGCCAGCAGAACGCCGATGGCGGCGGGAGCGCCGACGGTGATGCCGAAGGCCTTGCCGATGGGAGCACCGAAGGCCTTGTTCAGGGCGTGGCTGGCGCGGGCTGTGTACTGGAACTCCAGGTGGCCGGCGGGGCTACCGTAGACGTCGCCCATGGTGCGCTCCACCTCGCGCAGGCAGACCTCAACGGCGCGGCGGGCGTCGGACACGTCCTCGGCTCCAAAGATGATCAGGGAGCCGTGGCCGGCGCCGCCCTCGGTATCACGGGGCAGCTCGATCTTCACGATCTCGCAGTTGGTGGCCTTCACCGCCTCGTCGGCGGCGAAGATCTGAGGGCCAGCGCCGGTACGGTCACCGATGATGCCGATGGAGCGGTACTTGGGGTCAATGTCCATCTTCTCGTGGATCTGGTGGTCCACGTTGGCGATAACCAGGCCGATGGTGTGCCCGATGGCGGTGCCCACAAACTCCGTCAGGTTGCAGGTTGCGCTCCCATTGCCGCAGTACGTGGCGGCGGGGGCGGAAGTCGCGTCGGACGCGCCCATCTTCTTCATGACCTCGTCCATGACCTTGCTGATCAGTTCGTCTTTCATCTATGTTCCCTCCAAACTTTTAATTTAAGTTTCCGTTATGTCGATTACGCCATGTGGGGAAGGATCTTCTCAACGTCGGTGTGGGGTCTGGGGATGACGTGCTGGGCCACGACCTCGCCCACCTTCTCGGCGGAGCAGGCACCGGCGTCCACGGCCGCCTTGACGGCGCCCACGTCGCCGCGCACCATCACGGTAACCAGGCCGGAACCGATCTTCTCGTAGCCAACCAGACTGACATTGGCGGACTTGACCATGGCATCGGCGGCCTCAATGGCACCAACCAGGCCCTTCGTCTCTACCATTCCGAGGGCTTCCTGTTGCATATTACTACCTCCTTATTGTGGTCCGCGGCGCGCCCGAAACAGCATTCGCACGCTTTCTGGCGAAATTATACCGGAAACCCTCCCCTGTTTTCTTGTCTACCATATATACTTTTTGGCCCAAAGTCCCACACCTGTTCGGAGCCTGTTTGTTTGCTTTCCCTAAAACAACGCAAAAAAGCACCCCTTCGGGTGCTTTTTTGTGAACACAGGGGGCGCCGCTTTCCTCTCCGGGATTATCCCCCTATAACCTTCTTCAAAAGGGCCTCTACATGCTCTGCCGCAGCCGGTCTGGGATTGGTCGCGGTGGTGGCGTCCGCCAGGGCGGCGGAAACAATCTCCCCGCACAGCTCCTTCACCTTGGAGGGCTCCGCCCCCCACTCCTTCAGGGAGGCCGGAATCCTCAGGGTACGGTTCAGGCCCTCCACCTCCCGCAGAAGATTGGTCACGCCCAGCCGCACACCGGGGGCCGGCAGGTCCAAAACCTTTGCCATGCGCTGATACTTTTTTGCTGCTAGGGCGTACTCGCCATCCCGGATCCGACCCAGGTCGGCGTTAAACGTAATGATATGCGACAGCAGCATAGCGTTGATGCGCCCATGGGCGATGTGGAGCTTGGCGCCGATGGCGTGGGCCATGCCGTGGTTCAGCCCCAGCCCCGCCGAGTTGAACGCCAGGCCCGCCATGCAGGAGGCATTGTGCATCTTTTCCCGGGCCAACAGGTTCGTGCCGTCCTGAAAGGCCAGCGGCAGGAAGCGGAACACCAGGGAAACCGCCTTCTCACACAGCGCGTCGGAGAAATCATTGGCTCCCTTGGATACATATGCCTCCAGCGCGTGGGTCAGCACGTCCATGCCCGCGTCGGCCGTTACCGAGGCTGGAGCGGAGACCGTAAGCTCCGGGTCCAGAATGGCAACCGGCGGACGCAGCGCCTGGCTGTCCAGCGGATACTTGATCCCCTTCACCCGGTCAGTAATCACGGCGTAGTCCGTGACCTCCGAGCCGGTGCCGCTGGTGGTAGGCACGGCGAAGCACTCCCAACGGTCCGTATCGATGTGCAGAGTCTCCTTCGCCACCGCCCGGATAGCCTTGGCCGCGTCAATGGTGGAGCCGCCGCCCACGGCGATCATTACCTCTGCGCCGCAGTCCTGAAGGGCCTGGACGCCGGCCGCCACAACCTCGATGGGGGGATCCGGCACCACGCCCTCATATACAGACACCTGGCACTGGGTCAGGTACCCTGCCACCTTATCCGGCACACCGATGCCCGCCATAAAACGGTCGGTCACAATCATGACTTTTTTGTCCTGCACCCGGCGCAGGCGTTCCAGTGCGCCCTCACCAAAAAAGATCCTAGTGCTGAAGCTGAATTCCTCCATGTTTCTCCACTCTTTCCACTGCTGCAAAGCGTCTGCGCGGCCGGTATCAGTCCGCCCCCTGCCGCCTGAGCAGCTCCGAATGGGCCGTCCGGTACTCGCTGGGCGTCACGCCCACCTTTTTCTTGAACGCCTTGCTGAAATAATTTGTCTCGTTATAGGACAACTCATGGGCGATATTGATGACCGGCATTTCCGTGTCCACCAGCATGCGCTTCGCCATTTCAATCCGGCTGTCCGTCACATAAGTAATATAGTTTTTCCCGGTCATCCGCTTAAAGAGCTTGCTGAAATAGCACGAACTCATATTGGCGTACTCTGCCGCCTCATCCAGGCTGACCCCCCGTCTGATACTCCGGTCAATGTAGTTCAGGATCTTCTGTTCACCGTCCACCTCGTAGAACCCGCTCTTCTCCATAGCGTCAAAGATTGTGTCCAGCATCCGGACAATAAACTCATAGGTTGCGTATTTCCGCTCCTGCTGGTCAAAGCGGACCCGGAAGTGCTCCAGACTTCCCGACAGCTTCCACTGGGTGGTCCTGCTGAACGGAATTCCGGCTTTCGCCACCCCCTCCGCAAAGCGGACCGCACTCGTACGGATAACACCCTTATTATCAGTACTTTGATAGAGCAAATCAAGGTATTCTCTTGCGGCATCGGTGCACTTTTTATACCGGAATCTCTGCAGGTGCTCCGTCAGGCGCCTCAGGTAGACCTCCTGCTGGTCGGCGCCGCACCCGCCGTCGCATTCCTTACGCACCAAGGCCCGCACCGCGGCCAACAGCCACGCAGGCCGGTGCGGCTTCAGCAGATAATCCCGGACGCCAAGGCGCCAGACATACCCTGCGATTTCCTCCTGCGTCCCCACCGATGTGACTAGGATCGGGGTGCCCGGGGCAGTCTTTCGCGCCGTGGTGATCATATTGCAGTGGGCCACGTCAAACCGTTCAACATCCGCAATGAAGAGATCCACTGCTCCGCTCTGAAGCTGGTAGATGGCCTGCTCCGCCCCGGCTGTGAGTATGATTTCCGCCTCAGCCCCCAGCCCGGAGCGCAGAATATCCCCTGTAATACTCTGCTCCAACTCGGTTTCAATCAAAACCAGAATCTGCACCATGCGGCAGCTCCTTCCCGTTTACGGCACTCTTGAGTCTGCTATCCGTTCCGCTCCAGCGGCAGATAAAAGCTAACCGCAGTGCCGGCCCGCCCGTCTCTCCGCCGGTTGACCATCAGGCGGTATCCCCCTCCCAGCGTCTGCTTCAGCAGGCGGTCCACCCCGCCTGTATGAAAGTACCCCTCTTCCGCCGCCCCAGACAGCTCCTCCGTCAGCTCCTCCACCGAGCGGCTGGTGTCATTACTGAGAATCTGAAACAGCAGCCTGCCGTTCTCCTCCTCCGCATAGAAATCCAGCTTCCGAGGCTCCGCAGCCTCTGTGCCCACCCCCTCTAGAGCACACTCCACGATGGGCTGCAGTACCATAAAGGGACAGGATACCTGCTGGTACTGCTCCGGGACAGAAATAGTATAGGCTAACTTATCCCGAACCCAAGCTTTCCGTATCCGAAGAAGCGCCCCGATATAGCTCAGTTCTTCCCCCAGAGTGGAAATTTTTTGCTCCGTCCCCACTGCGTAACGCATCATGTCTGCAAAATCGTATGAAACCGCCTCTGTTTTCGCCGCCTTCTCCTCATAGGCCAGCTTTGAGATAATGTTCATGACAAAAAAGAAGTAGTGGAGCTCTGTCCTGCGGCGGGCTGTACTGCTCTCCTGCTTCTGCACCTGCTTTTCCAGATCCAGACGGGCCGCCCGCTCCTCCGAGAGCTGCTTTTCCTTTTCTCTCAGGACTCCATCCGCCCCCTGTCCAGTCCGCCTTTCCACAAATGTCACGATGATGTCGCGCAGCAGCCTTACGGATGCCTCTACCTTTTCATAGGTGACGACCTCCAACTTCTGGTAAGCCTCCTCCCATTCCTTATCCCTTTTCCAATTGGGACGCTGGGGAAGGATATGCTCCAGCTCCCGCTCACTCTCCTCCTGCAGCCGTACCTGCCCGCCCAGTACCGCTCCCATATAGCTTCCATTGACAATGAGGGGAACCGCGAAATCCACCAGGTTGGCGTGGCAGCGGTAGATGTACGGCTGTCCGGTGATCGCGGCGTGAAGTCCGCCGTGCGCGTCGCACTGCTCACACATCTCTGCAAATCCCTTTTCCTGCCTCCCCAGCACGCAGTGAGATGTAAAGCCGCTGTATTTGGTAATAGGTATGCCTTTGTAATCCACCGTGATAAATGCAAGGCCCATCGCTTTTGAGCAGTTATCCTGGATGCTTTGCAGCAGGTCCAGATCAATAAAATCGGACACTTTTCTTGCGTCCTCCATGCCCCTCTATCCTCCTTCTCAAATTTCCGTTCCGGCCCATCTCTCGGTGCAGACAAAGGGTTTTGCGCTACCGGATGTCCGGTAGCGCAAGTGGGTCCCCACTTGCGCGCCAGCCATATTTTTTCTCTATTATAACAAAAAAGTCCATTTTAGCAACATCCTTTTATCCAAATTATTACTTTTTTGGGAAAAACGTACGGAAGCCCGCTATGTATCTTAATCTGCTGTGTTTATTCCAGACAATCCAGGCAAATCTGTGTAACCGCACCGAGGGCCTGAACCACATCCTCTACCGCACCCCACCGCTCCCCGCTCAAGCAGAAGATACCGGCTGAGCACCAGGCAGAGCACGTTCGACAGAAACCCACGGGTCAGGTGTTCGTAGAACCCGCCCGATCTCTGATAAATCAGCTTCGCATCCTGTCTCCAGACCTCAGTAAAGTGCTCCACAAATGAGTGGTAGAACTCCAGCAGGTTGGAGAGGAGATAGGAGGGGAAGATGCGGCGCACCTCTTCCGATGGGAACAACCGGAAACACGTTGGACGTATGCAGATCCCCATGTATCAGAGTCTCTCCCCGGGTCATAAATTCGTGGCGCAGCTCGCAACAGCAAGCCCTGATCTTTCATCCCGCTCGATAAGCTGTTTGAGCACGGGGTTCCATTATGGGGAAGGCAGGGTGCATCCCGCAGGAAAACCCAGTTTTCCATGATCGACCGCATATCGCTGTTGCGGAAGCAGGTGGAGAGTCTTCGGAATAGGTCTGCTTCCAGATAAAACTCCGAGCAGTAGAAGGTGCTTGCCGCAACAAATTCCCCCACCTGCTCCGCCAGTCTGGGAAGCATGACCCCCGAGCAGAGCAGCTTCCGAACCTAGGCGAGATTGGACACATCCTCCATCAGAAAAATTGCGTTCTTCCAGTCCGCATAATAGGTCTCCGGCGTATACTGGAGCACAATGGCATGACGGAGCCGGAGCGTCTCATACTCCTGCCGGTTCCGCCATGCGGCAGAACTATTTTATCATTCTTCCGGCTGGCGGAACGCCCCTGCTTTACGATGACAAACTGCTTCCCGTTGGAAAGCCGAAATATATGGTTGATCAGCCCGCCCTCATCCGGTTCCAGAGGCTTCTCCTCTCCTTCCGGTGCGCCTATGTACTGGATATCAACCGGTCCCGATTGGTCAAACGCGGGGTAATGGCTACGCAGATAGGTAAAAATCTGTTCTTCCTCTAAAATCCACATCTGCGCATCACCCCCATTTATGTGTTCTGTTATCAAAATAGCACCGAACTGGCACTGCCACAATGGAATATTTCGTCCTGGCACCCTATTTTTCTGCCATGGTAGGCATAATTTCGGCCATCTAATTCCAGTCGTGCATGGCGTCCTTCTGCTAACTAGCACTCTCCAGTACATGCATAATTGCCGCGTCCATGACTCGACTCCAGTGCTCAGGGCCGTTATAACTGTGCTCTTCAGCGGTTCCAAGCCCTGACCGCTTTAAAAATCCAAGTGTGGGAAATGCAAAAAGATACCCGCCAGAATCTATGGATTCCGGCGGGCTCCTGAAAAAGAGCTCCAATCTGGATATTTTTGTTAGGACAAATCTATCCTTTCGCTTAACAATACTTTTGCGCCGTACGAGCGTTTTGTCGTAGGCAAACCTTGATACTGGCAACATTAATGATCTTGTCCATGTCCTGCATCTACCTGCCCCTCCAGCATCTCAATCCTGTGATCCTGCGTGAGTACCTGCATCTGGCTGATGGCAATAGCATTGAGTCTTGCCAGCCGTTCCGCCTAGGGCATCCTTTCACTGATAAATACGGCGTTCAGGTTTTCTTTGATCGCATCGGCGTGAATACGGTTGTTAATTTTGGCCAGATTTTGTCTGTTGTATCAATCCGTTTCTGTTTATATATCACAAAACTGTTCATCTCGGCCTGACTCCTAAACGCATCGAATTCGATGCGTTTAAAATCCGGGGCTGCAGGGGGACTCCCAAACACCCAGAAACTCAATCGTCTTTCGGTTCCGCATCCAGTTCCGGATGATATATCTTGGGCTATCGTTGCCCTTTACGTTTGCAATATCGGTCAGACTGATATAGCCGTCCCGCTCACTATCCCAAACAGCTTCAAGGGTACGGCCGACGTGTCAGTGGAGACGCGGTGATTCCGTTGTCACATGAGCTTATCAGCACCGCACAGGGCCAATGCAATGGCTGTGTGACATGCCATCCCCACGGGGATGCACGCCTCGTCAGGTGTAAAATCGGCGGCGTGGAGACCTCCCCGGTCCTCACCAGGGGTGCCGCAGCCCAGAACCAGCATGACACCGGGCACCTGCTCTTGGAAGTAGGAGAAGTCCTCTGAACCCAGGTTAGGCCGCGGTAGCCAGGTCACGCCCCCCACTCCCTCCAGCGCATTTTCCACGGCGGCAGCGGCCTGTCTGGTCAGGGCTGGGTCGTTGCAGACCGCCGGGAAACCGGCGGTGAACTCTACCTCCACCTCGGCCCCCAAAGCCTGGGCCGTACCGGTGCAGATGCGCTGAATTCGCTCCCGATACAGGGCCTTGGTATTCTTGTCCAGGCAGCGGAGCATCCCCCTTAGCTCTGCATGGTCAGGGATGATGTTATTGGTCTCACCACCCTGGATTTTGCAGATGGAACAGGTTGCCACTTCAAAGGGGCTGATGGCGCTGGACTCGATACTCTCCAAGGCCGTCAGGATATGGGCCGCCACGGTGATGGCGTTGACACCCTCCTGAGGGGTGGATGAGTGGGCGGAGACTCCGTTGACCCGGATGAGCAGCTCATCGTCTGTGGCGGAGAGGTATCCCTCCCGCAGGCCTACCATCCCTGCCGGCAAGTCAGGCAGCACATGGAGTGCAAACACCGCCTCCACCTCCGGTGCGCGGAGTACACCGTCCTCAATGACGCACCGCGCACCGCCGTTGGCCTCCTCCCCCGGCTGAAAAATTAGTTTGATCGTCCCGCACAGCCGGGAACGAAGTTCTGCCAGAATGGCCGCCGTCCCCAGCAGAACAGACGTGTGGATATCGTGACCGCAGGCATGCATTACCCCGCTACGCACCGAGGCAAAGGGCAAGCCGGTCTGCTCCAGCACTGGCAGGGCATCTATATCCGCCCGAAAGGCCACCACCGGACCTGGCCGTCCGGTCTCCAGGGTACCCATCACGCCGGTACCGCCCACGTTACGCCGTACGGAGTAGCCCATGGACTCCAGATGCTCCGCCACAAAGCTCGCGGTTTCAAACTCCTCAAAGCTCAGCTCTGGGTGGCTGTGCAGGTGCCTGCGCCACGCCACAGCCTGCGCCTCATAGGCTTTGGCCAATTCCCAACCCCGTTTCATGTCCCTATCCTCCCCGCTACAGCCGCGCCAGCAGCTCCTCCGTGGTCTCGGCGTTGGCATAGATCCGCCGGATGCCCTCTAAGGCATGCTCTGTACGCTCCGGACTCATGGCCGCCGTGGCATCCTCAATTAAATCTACCGCATAGCCCAAATCCGCCAGATCCCGTACCGACGTACTGACGCACTGATCCGTGTAGAAGCCCACTATAATGATATTTTTGATTCTCAAGTTGCGTAGGATCCGATCCACCGGTGTGCCCACGCAGATACCAGAACATGTCTTACGCAAGACAATTTCTCCCTCCTGCGGCAGGGCCGGGGCAATAAATTGTGTGACCGGGTTGGACGGCGGATAGCACATGCCTGCTGTTGCGTGGAGGCGGCCTGTGTCTGCCCCGTCAGGCAGGTAGGACTCAATCTTTACATGGATGGGACGGATTCCCTTCTCCCGGCACGCCGCGAGCACCTTCCCGATGTTGTCCAGCACCCGGCTCACATAGGCGTCCAGCTCGTTCAGTGCTGGCATCAGGGGGGCCAGGTCATATCCCGCCGCCTGATAGGCCGCCATATAATAATCCTTGGTCAAGCAGTTTTGCACATCGATCAGGATCAGAGCAGTATCCTCCGGGGATACCGGCACCGGATTTGCATAGACAGCGGAGCCGATGCTCTCATAGTACGCTCTAGCCATTTCATTCAGGTTCATGCTACGTTCTCCTTTCTGTGCGTCGTTCAGACGCTCTATTTTTCTTTTTGCAAATCTAGTGCCAACTTTTTAGGCCTTGCGGGACAGGGTTTTACCCCACATTATTTCCGTTTATGCAAACAATTGCAGCAATATATTACTGCAATTATTGTCCAATTCCCAGCCGTTTGCACTTATAGTAGAGCGTCCGCAGGGGCACCCCCAGCTCATAGGCAGCCCGGTTCTTGTCTCCGCCACAGCGCTCCAGGGCCTGCCGAATGCAGGTGCGCTCTGTTTCCTCAAGCGTCTCTGCCAAGGTAACCCCCGCCGCCGGGGGAGCCGGTCTCTCTCGGCGGTGGGGCCCGCCGCCCAGCACCTGGTCAAAATCCTCGCAGGTCAGCACGGTCTGCTCCTCTGGGATGCGGATGAGCACCTGCGTAACCACATTTTCCAGTTCCCGCACATTGCCCCGCCAACTCTGGTGCTGGAGCAAAGCCACTGCCTCCGGCTCCAGAGTCTCCGCCCGGCGGTGATAAAGTTCCCCATAGCGTACCAGCAGATAGCAGACGATGGCCTCCAAATCTCCCGGCCGCTCCCGCAGGGCGGGCAGCCGGATAGGGAATACGTTGCATCGGTAATACAAATCCTCTCGGAACTTCCCCGCCGCCACCATGGCCTCCAGGTCCCGGTGTGTGGCACTGATGATCCGAACGTCTACCGGCAGAGGCTCCGTACCGCCTACCGGGGTGATCTCATGTTCCTGGAGGGCCCTCAGCAGCCGAACCTGTACCCGGGGGGATATGTCACCGATCTCATCCAGAAATAGAGTCCCCCGATGTGCCTTCTGAAACAAGCCCACCTTTCCCTCTCGCCGGGCACCGGTAAAGGCCCCGCCCACATAACCGAACAGTTCGCTCTCCAATAGCTCTTCCGACAGGGCGCTACAGTTCACCGTGACGAGTCGCTCCCGGCGGCGGTTACTGTAATTGTGGATGGCCTGGGCAAAGAG
>NZ_JALFGV010000031.1:0-31524 GCF_022777125.1 Lawsonibacter sp. | reverse complement strand
TCCGATCCTTTTTTGCATAAAAACGCCCCGCGCCTTCCGAGAAGGCGCGGGGCGTCAGCCGGTCGAAAAACCCTCCTGGAGAAGAGGCTCGCAGCGGTGAGTCGTCCGCAGACGACGGAAGGAAAGGGATCTCCGTCATTTCCGGCGACATGCGCGTCGGAAATGACACCTCTCATGACGGGCAGGGCGACTTTTCTGCAAGAATCGAGCCCTGTCCGGCATGCATCCCTCTGTCGAAAAAGGCCTCTGGCCTTTTTCGACAAGCTGCGCCCCGCGCCTTCCGAGAAGGCGCGGGGCGTTTCTTCAGTCAAACAGGTCTTTGGCCTTGGTGTAATTGAATACCGGTCCCTCCAGGCACACATAGGTCTCGTTGATCTTGCAGTGCCCGCATTTGCCCACGGCGCAGGACATCTTGCGTTCAAAGGAGACCCAGATCTTTTCTTCCGGCACGCCGGCGCTGCGGCATGCCAGCGCGGCAAAGTGCATCATCACCGGCGGGCCCACGATGACCACGTTATAATCCGCAAAGCGCGCAAAGGGGATGGCGGGGATATGAGCGGTGACCATGCCCGTTTGAAAGCCGGGCGCCTGCATGGTATCCAGCGTGGCCACCGTATGGAACCGGCCCTTGAACTTCTCCAGCTCCTCGGTAAACAGGACGCAGTCCAGGTCCTTGAATCCGGCGATCAGATGGACGGAGCGGCACACCTCCGGGTGGTCGTAAAAGTGATTGAGCAGGGTCTTCACTGGAGCCATGCCGGTGCCGCCGCAGATCACCACCAGATCTTTTCCCTCAAACTCCTCCACCGGGAAGGAATTTCCATAAGGCCCCCGCATGAAAAGCAGGTCTCCCGCGCCCAGACCGAAGATCCCCTCTGTGAGACGGCCCACCTTTCGGATGGTGAATTCCACCCAGCCTTCCCCCTTGCCGCTGACGGAAATGGGAGCCTCGCCCACCTTGGGGATGGAGAGCTGAAAAAACTGGCCGTGGCGGGTCTCGCCCTCGTAGGCCACCCGGAAGGTATATTCCGCGCGGGTCTCCTTGACGACCTTCAGGATCTTATGGGGCGCGGGCAGCATGATGTTGTTCATTTGTGTTCCGCCTCCTGTTCCAGGGCCTGTGTAAAGCCGCAGACCGCGTCGTAGAACGAGATGTCCTTGGGACAGCGCCGGTCGCACCGGCCGCAGCCCACGCACATGTGCTCTTCGCCGCCGAAGCGGGCCTTGTAATCGTAGACCTTGTGGAGCACCTTGAAGCGCATATTGGCTCCCGGCGTACTCCGGGCCCGGTGCCCCCCGGCCGTGGCGGTAAAGTCACGGAGCATGCAGGAGGACCACACCCGCCGCCGCTCGCCGTCCCGGCTGGTCTCGTTGTAGATCACATCCACCGTGTCGAAGCAGGAGCAGGTGGGGCAAACGGTGTTGCACCCGCCGCAGCCGATGCACCGCTCGTCATACTGCTTCCAGAAATCCAGGCCACTGGCCGTCTTCAGCGTCTCCCGGTCGGGGATGACGGGCAGGCGGGCGGCACGCCGGTTCTCCTCCACAAAGCCCGGGGTATACGCGCAGGCGTCGGCCCCCTCAAAATAGGGTGCGAAGGCCGGGTCCTTCACCTGTACCAGCGCGCCGCCCTCCTCCAGGCGCAGGGCCAGACTGTAGTCCTCGGTCCGGTTGCTGCCCATGCTGACGCAGAAGCAGGTATCCCAGCCGCCGCCGCACTCCAGCAGGAGGAAGCGTACCTTTTCCCGCAGGCGCCGGTAATAGACGTCCTGCTCCCCGCCGTTTCCCAAAAAGATCTGGTCCAGCCGCCGGACGGCGTTGATGTCGCAGGGCCGGGCAAAGATCAGGATCTCACGCTGGTCGGAGAGCACGCTCTCCCGGCACGCATCGTCCTGAAAGTACAGCATGGTCTGGTTGACGGGGTAGAAGATCTCCTTGGCGGAAAAATCGGAGGGCGCGTCGGTGACGATCTCAGCCGCCGAGCGGATGGGGGCGTAGCGCACCAAATCGCTCCCCGCCCTGGCGCCCCGGCCGGGAAAGCGTTTGGGGGCGTAGATGCGGTACTCTTTCCCCAGCGCCTCCAGGATCCGGTCCAGCGCCGGGGTGCTGACGCGGCAGCTGAACGGGGACGGAGCGTTCTCCTCCGCCTGCAGAAGGCCCTCCTCCAGCTTCAGCCAGCCCAGGGTCAGCTGGGCCACGCAGCGGTAGAACCCGGTCCCGGCGCAGCGCTGCAGATCCGCGCAGAAGTCCGGGACCCAGGTCAGCAGGTGCTCCTCCAGGAAGGCGCGCTGCTCCGCGCGTTCGGCCCCCTCCCGGCACAAAAGGGCCATATAGGCCAGCTCATAGGCGATGTGGTCCTCCATCAGCTCGGAGGAATCTGTGTCGATGCGTACTCCGTGGGCGGCATAGAGGGACTTTACCCGCTCCCACGCGTCCTGCATCACCAGCCGCTTGGGGCTGGTGTACACCGATTCGTAGGGAAAGGCCGCGCAGCCCTCGGCGCTGCCGGCCCCAAGGAATACCCGGGCAAAATCCACGGCCAGCGCGTCCAGAGCGTCCTCTGTGCCGGCGCTCAGCCAGCGCTCCAGGGCGCGGTAGCCCGCCTCCAGCTCCGGCTGGGGGCAGGTTTGGGGAAAGGTCATGCCGCGCAGCCGCTCCAGCAGGGGGGCGTCCACCTCCTGCCGGTACAGGCGGGAGAGCAGGCGGTACAGCCCTTCCCGGGCGGCGTTCAGCTCAGGATGTGTCATCCGTTGCGCCCTCCTTTCGCAGTTTCCAGCTCCTGGGGCAGCGCGTCCACCCACTTGTCCCGGCGCAGGATGTAGCGGATGGACGGTCCGTTGCCAAAGTCCCGCAGGGAATGGACCTTCTCCGCCGGGACGGAAGCGAGCAGGCGTGAGACCTCGCTTTCGGGGTCGTCCAGGTCCCCGAAGCGCAGGGCCCCGCCGGCGCAGTTGCGCACGCAGGCCGGCAGCTCCCCCTGCGCCCGGGCGGCGATGCAGGTGTCGCACTTGTCCATGACCCGCAGCTCCTGATTAAACGTATTGGCCTGGTAGGGGCAGGCCTCCCCGCAGCTGCGGCAGCCAATGCACTGCTCCCGGTCGATGAGCACCACGCCCTCCTCCCGGTTCTGCCAGCAGGCCCCGGTGGGACAGACCTGTACGCAGGGCGGGTCGGCACACTGCTGGCACGGGGTGGGCAGGAAATACATCTGCACGTCGGGATAGCTCCCCATGGGGCCTACCGTGCGCACCAGCGTGCGGTTGGCCCCCAGCGCCACGCCGTTCTCCTGCTTGCAGGCCACCTGGCACCCCTTGCAGCCAATGCAGCGGTCCAGGTCGATCACAAAACCATGTTTCATACGCGCACCTCCGGAGTCGGTTCGGTGGGCTGCGGCAGCCAGGGCTTGAAGTCCTCCGGCTTGAGCCACACGCCCTCCGGCGGGCCCTCCGCCTTGGTGACCTTTACCAGAAAGCCCCGCAGGGTATAGGTGCCCACCACGTCGTTGAAGGGGGCGTCGGCCTTGGTGAGCATGTTCACGTTCATCTCCCGCCAGCCGTGGGTGGGGGTGTTCAGCTTCTCCGGGTTCCAGAAGCGCTCCATGCACACCGTGCCCGGGTTGATGCCCTCGGTGACCCGGGCGATGGCCTGGGTCCTGCCCCGCTGGGACGCCACCCAGACCCAGTCTCCGTCGGCCACGCCGCACTGCCCTGCCGCCGTGGGGTGGATCCACAGCTCGGGGGCCGGATAGATCTCCCGCAGCCATGGGATGTTGCGCAGCGTACCGTGGTGGTAAAAGGGCACCCGCCCGCTGGTGAGCACCAGGGGGTACTCCTTGGCCAGCTCCGTGCTGGCGATGGGGCTTTCATGGGGCTCAAAGTAATAGGGGAGGGGATCGTAGTCCCTGGACGCGGGGGGCAGCTCATACAGGCTGAAGGGCTTGCCCGTGCGGCTGAGCGTGATCATGCTCTCCAGGTACAGCTCCAGCTTTTTGGAGGGCGTGGCGAAGCCCGCGGGCTTGCCGGTCTTGGGATCGGTCTGCCGGTAGACGTAGTAGGAGCGCCACTGGTCCCGGGGCAGGTACTCAAAGGGCGCCTTTTCCTTGAACTGCTTCCAGGTCAGGCCGATGCGGGAGGTAAAGTGGGTAAAAAATTCGTCCATGCTGTCCCAGTAGGCCAGATCCTTCCCCATAAACTCCGGATCGAAGGCCAGCCGGCAGCGCTCATGGCCCAGCTCGGCGCACTTTTTCGCCAGCCGGGACCAGAACAGCGTCTCGTCCATGGTCTCCCACAGGTGGGTCGCCGCCTGACGGGCGAAGAGTTTGTTGCAGGTCTCCACCATCATGTCGGTCTCCAGCCACTCCTCGGCGGGCAGGAGCACGTCGGCATAGGCGGAGAAGGAGGTGGGCGTGGTGTACATGTGGACGATCAGGTCCATGTTCTCAATGGCGGGCAGCCAGCTCTGGCTGTCGGCCACCGCGCCCAGCTTATTGCCGGAACGGTCGATCCACGCCTTGACCGGGTAGGGCTTGCCGGTGATCATGGCGTCCCGGATGCTGGAGGGATGCCCCGCAAACCAGATGTGCAGGCCCTTGTGCTCGTTGGCGCCCAGGCGCTTTTTCAGCTGTTCCTCGGGCAGCATCCGGGCGGCGATGGGCACCGGGTAGTTGGGCATATCGAACAGCCCGCTGGTGCGGAAGCGCTGGAGCAGCGCGCCGGGACGCTCCACATTGCCCATGAGCAGGTCGATGGTGGCCGCCGCCATGGCCGCCTGGACGGAGTTGGCGCCCTGGTCGGTGGCCACTCCGATGGCCAGGCCGCTGGGGCTGTTGTCGGTGAAGAGCCGGATGGCCCGTTCGATCCGCTCTGCGTCCAGCCAGCACAGCTCGGCCGCCTTCTCCAGGGTATACGCCTGCACCCGCTCCCACAAAAGCTGGAAGCCGGTCTTGCAGCGCCGTCCGTCTACGGTGAACGTCCCCTCCAGCGCGGGGTCCAGGGCGTCGTCCCAGGGATAGGGCAGGGGGCGGGGACCGGCCGTCTTCTGATCCCAGACCACAAACGTGTCGGGCTCATCCGGGTCCTGGCTCTTCTCCGCCCGGAGGAGCATCTTGCTCTCCACGTCCACCAGATAGGGCAGGTTGGTCCACTTGCGCACAAAGTCCCGGTCAAAGAGCTTATGCTCCAGGATGTACCGGATCCAGGCGAGCATCAGGGCCACGTCGCTGCCCGGCCGGATGGGCAGCCACACGTCGGACTTGGCGGCGTCCGGGGTCATGCGGGGGTCGACGACCACGGTCTTGACCCCCTTGGCCCGCAGGTCGCTGACCATGCCGCCGCCGCTGGCGGGGCAGGAGTAGGAGGGGGCCGTCCCCCAGAGCACCAGGGTCTTGATGGGGGTCTCGTCGGGGAAGTAGAGCTCCAGCGCGTTGGAATCGGCAATGCTGGGATCCACCCCGCCGTACATCATGGTGTAGGCCAGCACCCGGGGCAGATAGCACTGGGCGCAGCCCGGCTCGAACCAGTTGGGCGTGCCGAAGATGTTGCAGAAGCGGGCGATGCTCCAGATCTCCGGGTTGCCGCCGCCGCCGGTGGAGCAGGCCACCGCCTCCGCTCCGTACTGCTCCCGCACCTTCATCAGGCCCTTTGCGATGTACTCCAGCGCCTCGTCCCAGGAGGCGCGGCGCCACTTGTTTTCCCCCCGCTCGCCCGCGCGGATGAGCGGATACTTGTTGCGGTTGGGGTGATAGAGGGCCTGGATGCCCGACAGGCCCTTGGCGCACATGCGCCCCTTGCTCATAGGATCCTCCGGGTTGCCCTGGAGCTTGACCACCCGGCCGTTGCGCACCGTGGCCAGCACGCCGCAGTTGGCGATGCAGGCCCGGCAGCAGGTCTTGACGATCCTGGTCTCGTCCGCCCCGGCCCGGCCCTCTCCCTCCAGCGCCGCAAACGCCGGCGTGTCGTCCTGTGCCTGGCACAGGCCCCCGATCCCGGCGGCAGCCAGAAATTCCGCCTGGCTGAATGTGTTTGCCTGCATAGTCCCCTCCTGTTTCCTTCGGCCGGCGGCTGCGCCGCCAACCGGCATTCCCTTGGTATACCAAAAGTATGCCATAGGGACGTACAAAAAGCAAGCCCTGTTTTTTGTTTTGATCCCCTTGTACGCTGCAGTCAAAACCTCCGGCAAAGCCGGAGGCTTGAGTAAGCCCTAGAAGGGCATGATACGGACGAAGCCCCTTAAGGGGCCCCGAAAGGTTTGCCGACCGCATTTCTTTCACGGGCTGCCCCTTAAGGGGTTTTCGCTGCGCCTATTTGTTCTGGCGACCCGTAAACGGGTCCACGAACTCCTTAAGTCCCAGTTGATCCGCCAGCTGGTCCGATTCTAATTGGTTTCGGATATATTCCGCTATTTGCTTTTTGTTCCTTCCTACTGTGTCTACATAATAGCCTCTAGCCCAGAAATGGCGATTTCCATACTTGTACTTTAAATTTGCGTGCCGATCGAATATCATCAGACTGCTCTTTCCTTTCAGATACCCCATAATCTGAGATACACCATACTTCGGCGGGATACTTACAAGCATATGAATATGGTCCGGACAAGCTTTTGCTTCTATGATTTCTACTCCTTTTTGCTGGCATAACTTTCGCAAAATTATCCCTATATCCGGTTTGATCTGCCCATATATCTCCATCCTCCGATATTTCGGTGCAAACACAATATGATATTGACATCTCCAACTCGTATGCTCTAAACTGCTTATGTCTTTGTCTTTCACGATGAAGACCTCCCTGTTATCGTAGTTGTGTGGTCGGCAAACCACTTTTACTTTAACAGGGAGCCTTTTTCTTTTCCACTTTTCTCCTCGCTATAAGCTATTTTTTACCCCCGGCTTAGCCGGGGGTTGCCTGCGGTACTACCAACGCAAACACCGCCCCGGCGTGCCTTTTCCGGCATGCATCGGGGCGGTGTTTCCGCCGAAAGCGCCGCCTGCCTCCCGTGCGGAGCTTACAGGCCCTTTCCGCCGTCGGCACGGATGATCGCACCGTTGAGGTAGCTCGCCCGGTCCGAGGCGAGATAGCACACCACGTCTGCGATCTCCTGGGGCTCGGCCGGCCGGGCCATTGGACCCAGGATCGCAGGGTCGATGGTCTTCAGGATATCTCCGATCATCTTGGTATTGATGGCTCCGGGGCAAACGGCACAGACCCGGATCCCCATAGGGCCGTACTCGGTGGCCGCGTTTTTGGTCAGCCCGATCATGGCGTGCTTGCTGGTGCTGTAGGAGCCCAGCGCCGGCTCGCTGAACAGTCCGTCCCGGGAGGCCACGTTTACGATCACGCCGCTTTTTTGCGCCGCCATCTGGCGCAGCACATACTTCATCCCCAGAAAGGCGCCCTTCACGTTGATGCGCATGATATCGTCGAACAACTCGGTCTGCGTATCCGCCAGCAGCACATAGGGCTGGAAACGGGCGGCGCTGTTGACAAAGACGTCGATCCCGCCGAATTGCTCCACCGCCGTATTGACATAGCGGATCGTATCCTCCTCGCAGCCGATATCCGCCACGACCGGGATCGCCCGGCCGTATGCTTCCGCCATCGCGGCGGTCTCCCGCGTGTTTTGCTCCGAACGGCCCACCACCACCAGATCGCAGCCCTCCTTCGCCAGCGTAAGGGCCACCGCGCGGCCCACGCCGGCGCCGGCGCCGGTAACGATCGCAGCGCGTTTTTTCTCCTGCATCGGTCTTTCTCCCTTCATAATTGGAAACGGCCCCAGCTCACAGGGTGTCTCCCGCTTTGATATCCCGGAACAGCAGCGCGAAGATCAGCATGACCACGGCGCAGAGAACCGGCATCCGGAACAGGGCCGCCATGGTGGGATCTCCGGCCAGCTGAGCGCCGTAGATGCCGCTGGCGATCGTGTTGCCCAGCACGCCGCCTGCCCCCATGAACGCCATTCCCCCCGCCAGTTCATCCGGCTTGAGGACTTTCATGGGATAGGTATAGGGGACGATCTGCTGCACGCCGTTGACCATGCCGTAGAACAGCGAGGCCAGGACCACGAGCACCAGGCCCATCAGCGGGGTGGCCGAGCCGGTCATGGCCCAGTAGAGCACGCCGCCCACAATGGAGGAGAGCGACCAGAAGACGGTCATCCCCTTATAGCGCCCGTTCTTTGCCGCAAGGCTGCCAAATACGACCGACAGGACCGTGGCGATCACGAGGGCGGGCAATGTGACGAAGCCGGCCACAGTGCTGTTGTAGCCCAGAACATACTGCACATAGGTGGGGACATAGTTATTGGCCGCATTGCCCAGAGAATAAAACAGGCTGACCATAAAAATGGCGAGGTAGAATTTGTTGCCCAGCAGCTTGGCCGGATAGATGGGGTTTTCCGCCTTGCGCTCCACCAGCACCAGGGCCGCCAGTCCGGCGAGCGCCACCGCAAGCAGCGTCAGCAGCAGGGGAGAGGTCCAGCCGTACGTGCTGCCCCAGTTCATGGCCAGGGAGAAGGGGATCAGCATAACAAAAGTGGCAATGCAGCCGCCCACGTCGATGGCGCTGTGCTCTCCCGCCTGTTTGGGGACATTGGGCAGCCCGATCAAGCAGAAGATCGCGCCCACCGCCAGGATGGGCAGGGAGACATAGAACTGTACCCGCCAGTTGACGGCGCACAGGATGCCCGCCACAGGAGAGCCCAGGATCATGGCCACCGTGGACAGGGCCTGGGCGATCCCCGAATAACGGGGTGCGTCGCTCTGCCCGAACAGATCGGAGATCAGCACAAAGATATTGGAGACGAACAGTCCCCAGGCAAAGCCGCTGACCGTGCGCGCGATGGTAAACACCCAGAAGGAAGGGGCAAAGGCCGCCACCGCATAGGAGATGATATACAGTACCAGCGCGCTCAGAAAGAGCTGCCGGTGGCCCGCCTTATCGCTGAGTTTTCCGCTGATGGGGATCGCCACGCAGCGGGCCACGCTCTCCAGGGTGAAGATCATCCCCACCGAGGCGATGCTGTCGAAGTATCCCGCCACCGAGTAGCCGTAAACGCCCACGCCGCAGATCAAGAACATGGTCATGAAATTGACGATCAGTATCCCGATGAATGCAAGTTTTCTTTTTCCGCTGTTTCCTGTCATAGTGCAGCCTTCCTTTCCAATCCGTCTCAAGTATGCCGCCGCTTGGCGGCGCTCTCCACAGTTGTTACTATAGCAAACGCCATGCCAACGGATTTCCCGCTGATTCCGCCGGTTTTCCCCGCTTTGTGTATCTCTTTCGGAAACACCGTATAAAAAGTATACCCTTTGCAGCGCCTGTGGAGGGCTTCAGCGGTTGCGGAATACGGGCGGGCGTTTCTCCACAAACGCCTGCGCGCCCTCCTGCTTGTCGCCCGTTCCGCACAGCAGCGCGATTCCGCGGTTCTCAAAGCGCAGGCCCTCCTCCAGGCCGTGCTCCATGGCGCAGGCAACGCTTTTTTTGATCTGGGCCACCGCGATGGGCGCCCGCCGGGCGATGGTCTGCGCCAGTTCCAGGGCGGCGTCCAGGCTCCCGCCCGCCGGAGCCAGTTCATCCGCCAGCCCGGCCCGCAGCGCCTCCTGCGCCGTAATGGGAAGGCCGGTGTACATCATTTTTTTTGCAAATCCGGGTCCCACCAGCCGGGGCAGGCGCTGGGTGCCGCCATAGCCCGGCTGCATGCCCAGGGTACATTCCGGCAGCGCGACTCTGGCGCGCTCGTCAAAAATGCGGACATCGCAGGCCATGGCCAATTCCAGCCCCCCGCCGAAGGCGCTGCCGTTTACCGCGCAGAGGACAGGCCTGGGAAAGCGTTCGATCCTTCGGTAGACCTGAGAGCCAAACCGGCAGTTCTCACTTCCGGTGGCGCTGGTCCAGGTCTGAAACTGCTTGATGTCCGCGCCGGCACAGAACCGTTTGGGCAGGGCGCTGCTCAGGACCACAGCGCGCAGGTCCGTGTGAAACTCCAGCGTCTGAAACGCTTCGTCCAGCTCCTCCAGCAGGGCGCGGGTAATGACGTTGACCGGCGGCGCGTTGAGCAGCAGCGTGCATACCCCCTTTTCCTCTGTACAGACAAGGGTACGAAACGTCCGCTCCATAGGGCATCGCTTCCTTTCCGTTGTGATGATGTTCTATGGAAGAGAAAGCAAATCCCATACCAAGTCCCGCCGCCGCCCTGGGGCGCCAAGGAAAACGGCGCCGCCGCACAACCAAGGTGCGGCGGCGCCGGACAGCGTTTCTCAGCGCAGGTTATATTTGTCCAGTTTCATATAAAAGTTCCGTTTGGAGATGCCCAGGATCTCGATGGCCCGGGCCTTATTGCCGCCGGTCAGGCTGAGGACCGCCTGAATGGTGTCCCGTTCCGTCTTTTCCAGAATATCCTGAAGCCGGTAATTTTCCGCGTTCTTTTTGCTGCGGCGGTTCCGGCAGTCGGCGACCTGGTGGGGCAGGACTTCCGTGGAAATGATCTCGTCCGTACTGAGCACCGACATGCGCTCCACACAATTTTTCAATTCCCGGATATTGCCCGGCCAGGTATAATCGCAGAGCAGCTCGGTCACCGCACTGGAGAAGGAGCGGTCTCCCCCGTACTGCTCCTGAAGTTCCTGCAGGAAGTGGTTGGCCAGCACCGGGATATCGCTTCTGCGTTCCCGGAGCGGCGGCAGATTCAGCGGGATGACGCTGATGCGGTAGTACAGGTCCTCCCGGAACGTGCCCTCCTCCACCATGGCCTCCAGATCCCGGTTGGTGGCCGTGATGAGCCGGAAATCCAGTTTGATGGTCCTGGTCGCGCCCACACGGGTGATCTCATGCTCCTGCAGCGCCCGCAGCAGCTTAACCTGCATGGACATCGGCATCTCGCCGATTTCGTCCAGGAACAACGTGCCGCCGTTGGCCAATTCAAACTTGCCCGGGTTCCCGGTGGCCTTGGCCCCGGTAAAGGCCCCCTTCTCATAGCCGAACAGCTCGCTCTCCAGCAGCGTCTCCGGGATGGCCGCGCAGTTGACTTTGATGAGGGGGCCGCCGGCATAGGGACTGCTGTAGTGGATGGCCTTGGCCAGCACCTCCTTGCCGGTCCCGCTCTCGCCGGTCAGGCAGACCGCCGCATTGGAGCGCGCCACCTGGGCAGCAGTGCGCAACACCGCCACAAAGGCCCGGGAGGAGCCGATCACCGAACGGAAGGGCAGGGGGAGCTGGGTCTTTGCATCCAGCTCCCGCCGCAGCTCGTCGGCCAGGGTCCTGTAGCGGTTCATCTCGTGATTCATCTGGGCGATCTGCGCCGTGTCCCGGCTGAGGATGACGGCGCCTAAGAGCTCGTCCTCCTCCAGTTTCAGCGGGATGATGTCGGAGAAGGTGGTGAGCACGTCGCCGCAGAGGGAGTAGTACTTCAGCTTGGGCCGCTGCCGTTCCAGCACATCCAGAATCGGGAGTACATCTGTCTGGTCCTTCATCTCCGTCAATTTATAACTGGTGATCTCCTCCGGCCGGACCCCGGCGGCGCTCAGATTTGCGGAAAAGGTCCTCAAATAGCTGCTGTTCACGTATACGACCCGGGTGTCCCGGTCTACGATGATGACCGGCTCCTCAATGGCATCCAGCGCGCGGAAGAGCATCTCACGGCTCCGATCCCGGGGCTGGTGCCAGAGGGGGCTGTCCTGAAAACGATAGGAATACTCCTGCTGGTGCTCCTGAGCCATTGCGCTACCTCCCGAGCTTTTATTTTGGCGGAATTACATAAAATAGAGGGGCCTTTACCTGTTATTATAGCACAGATTGCCGCAGCAGAAAAGAGGGAGGCCCCAACAGCCATCCGCTGCCGGGGCTCCCTCTGTCGGGCGGGAAAAGGCTGGTCACTGCGCAGCCTTGGCTTGATACTTGGCCAGCATTTTTTCGGACACCTTGGGCGGCTTCAGGAACAGGAGAACCGCCACTGAAATGACGACGCCGAATACAGCCGCCACATAATAGGCATTGGACAGGGAGCCGAATTGGGTCAGCGCCCAGCCGCACACCGCCGAGGACGCCGCGCCGATCAGGGTGAGCAGCACGTTGCAGTAGGGCTGGATGCCGGCGTAGTTCTTGGCGCCGAAATAGGAGACCAGAGTGTTCATCACCGCGCAGATGATGGGGCCGTTGGGGGCGCCCGCCACAATCATGGAAAGCACCATCAGCGGCATACTGCCGCTCCTGGCGGCTACATCGAAGAGTACGCAGCCCACGGACGCCACCACGCCGATCAGCACCAGGGCGATCTTGGGGTTCATCCGGTCGGTAAGCGGGCTGAGGATCAGGCTGCCGACCAACAGTGCGCCGCTCATGATGGAGACCGCGCTGGCCGCGGTTATGTCGGCAAACCCGTTCATAATCAGGTGCGTCATTCCAAAATACTGTACGGCACAGTAGCCAAACACCGTGCTGCCCCAGGCCAGGCCCACGATCCACAGCTGCGGGCAGCGGACGGCGTCTTTGATCTCCCAGTCGACGGGAGACTTATAGCCCTGATAGACCCTGCGCGCCTTTCCCGGCTTGGCGGGCTTCCCCTCTGCCGGACCGCCGTCCATCTCCAGGCCCAGTTCGGAGGGATGGTCCCTCATAAAGATCATCTGAGGAATCGCGGTAATCAGCATCAGCAGCACCGCCATAATAATGAGGGCGCTTTTCCAGCTAAAGTTCAGGAACAGCCAGGTGATGATGGGCGGAAACACCACGCCGCCCAGTGCGCCCAGCGCCTGGACATAACCGCCCTGTTCCCCCCGGCGGCGGTCCCACCAGTTGTTGACCGCGGTAAAGCAGGCCAGCTGGTCGTTGAACAGCATGCTGAAGCTGACGGCAACGCCGTATACAAAAATAAACACGATCGGGGAATCCACCCAACCGGTGAGGGCAAGGAAAATCGCCGTGATGGTGGTCGTCCAGAAAATACACTTGCGGGGGCCGATCTTCATCAGCAGCAGCCCCACCAGCGGCAGGCCCAGTCCCAGGACGGACTTGAGCGTATAGGTGAAACTGACCTGGGCGGCATCCCAGCCCTTTACCAAAAGGACCTGGCTGACGATTGTGCCCGCAGAAGCAGACAGCAGGCCGTTGGAGCCGAAATAGGTCAGGCCGGCCAGCAGGGTGACGATCCACCCGTAATAGAGCTTCTTCTTTTGCATGGAAACACTCCTCTCATAATATCAGCTGAGGGATTGCCGAACAACGCTGAGACGGAATCAGTCCTGCTTATTGTAGGGGTAATCGGGGAACGCCGGGTCCACCTTGATGCACACCTTGCAGCTGTGCTTGGAATCCATGGACTTGTGGATGGCCTCGTCCAGCTGCTCCAGCGGGTAGACGTGGGTGATCAGATGCTCGGTGCGGAATTTGCCCTCGGCCATATACTGCACCGACTTTGCAAAGTTCCCCATCAGGCCGGGAATGACTTGAACGCCCTTCATCATCAGGTTGACCGGGTGGATCAGCGCCTTGTCGTCATCGCCGTATCCCGCGGCATAACACACTTTGCCGTTCTGTGTCACGATATCCATGGCCTCGGCCACACAGCCCATGTTGCTGGTGCACTCCACGGCGATGGTGGCGTTGCCGCAGGGCTTGGTAGAACGGTCATGGTAGGCGTACTCGCCGTAGCCCCAGATCTCAGCCATGGCATCATAAGCGCTCTTGCCCCGGGCGGGGTTGATGACGTAGTCCGCCCCGCTCTGCCTGGCCAGCTCCAGGCGGAAGTCGGATACGTCCACCACGGCGATCTCACACTGCTCGCATTCGGCCTTGAACGCCTGAATAAAGGACTGGCCGATGATGCCCGCGCCGTAGATCACGATCCGCTCGCCTCTGGGCTGGGGCTTGATGAGTCCTACGTTGCCGATGCCCACGCACATGGGCTCGCAGGTCGCGCCGACCATATCGTTGATGGAATCCGGCAGAGGATGTACGCTGACGCCCAGCTGGGCGTGGTGGATCACGGAGTATTCGGCAAACACGCCGTCCCGGCCGAAGCCCAGGCCGTATTTGGTGCTGTAGGGACACTCCCAGTCCTTTCCGCCGTTTTTGCACACCTCGCATTCGCCGCAGCCCTCAATGCTGGTGCCCATAAACCGCATCCCAACGGGGATGTCCTTTACCTGGTCTCCCACCTCCACCACGTAGCCGGTAAACTCGTGGCCGATAATGATGGGGGTGTGCTGCAGATAGTGCAGATCCCGATACGCCGGCAGATCGCCGCCGCAAACTGCCGCATAGCTGATTTTAAAAAGTATGTCCCTCGGTCCGATCTTCGGTATGGGGACTTGCTGATACACCAGCCTGCCAGGGCCCTCCAGGACCATAGCCTTCATTGTACCTTCCATGTTGTTTCCTCCCTTACTGCCATACTTCGCGTGCGGTACTGCGTTGTCCGCGCCGCCTTTTGTTTAAGCAAATAAAGTGCCAACTTTTTTCTTGCGAAAACAGCAGTATTTCGTTCAATTTGAGCCCACTTTCCTGGATCAATGGCCAAAATGTATATGTAAAAAAGGAAACAAGGTATAAATTATATACCATATCTCCAGGATAGAAACAAGCGGCAGCCGCGCACCGGCGCGGCTGCCGCTTGTTTTGGGAGCGGGGGTTCAGCGTCCCTTGAATACCGGTTTTTCCTTCCGGAAGAAGGCCTGGACGCCGATCTTATGATCTTCGCTCTGGAAGCAGATGGACTGTGCGTGGGGCTCCAGATCCAGCAGCTGCTCTAGGGTCATGTTGATGGAGTCGTTCATCACATTTTTGGCCATCCGCAGGGCGACCCGGGGGCCGTCCGCCAGACGCCGGGCCAGCTTTTGGGCCTCGTCCAGCAGCTGCTCATGCGGGACGACGCGGTTGACGATGCCCATCGCGCCGGCCTCCTCCGCGCCGATGGTACGCCCGGTGAAGACCAGTTCCTTGGCCCGCTGCAGGCCGACCAGCCGGGGCAGCGTATACAGCCCGGCCAGATCGGGGATCAGGCCTACATTGGCAAACGCCATACCGAACTTGGCCTTGTCGGAGGCCAGGATCAGGTCGGCCTGCATGGCGATGCAGAACCCGGCCCCTACCGCAAAGCCGTTGACGGCGGCGATGGTGGGCTTGGGCATGTTCAGAAAGGTCGTGACCATTTCCCGGAAGGACTTCATATAGTCATAACCCGCCTCCGCGGTGGGAAATCCCTCGTTCAGCTTCTTCAGGTCGCCGCCGGCGCAGAAGGCCTTCTCCGCCCCGGTAAGGATCACCGCGCCGACCGCGGGGTCTGCAGCCACATCCTTGTAGGCGGAGAGCAGTTCGGCGGAAAGTTCGTCCTCCAGCGCGTTCATCGCCTTGGGGTTGTTCATTTGGATTACGGCCACCCCGTCCGCTTTGGTGAGGATAATGGAATGATAAGACATCTTGCGTTTCCCTCCTTATTGGCCGCAGCAGGCGCCTTCGCAGTCCACCAGCTTTTGGGCCAGCTTCAGCTTCTCCTCCAGCTTGGCATCCCGGAGCATCATGATCCGCTGGGACTGGGGGGAGCCTGCGCCGTGCATGGATTCGACCACGGCGGTGCCCCCGCTCAGGGTCTCAACCAGGCGGTAAAGGCGGATCTTGTCCTCGGTACACATGCTCTCGTTGCCCGCCAGGTAGCGCTCGATCAGCGGTCCGATCTCCGGGTTGCGCAGATCGGCCTCGGCCGGCAGGGTGGCCAGCAGGCCGCCCACCAGGTCATGGGCAATGCGGTCGATCTCATAGACGAACTTGGTGGTGTTGTGCTTGGTGATGTTGGCCAGCATGGTATCCGCCCGCCAGGCGCCGGAGGGGGTGGGGCGTCCCTCGTAGGAACAGGCGATGGACCCGGCGTACAGGGTCTCGGTCAGGTTGATCATGTCGGCCATCTTGTCCCGCACGTGGCCCACACGCTCCACCCCGTTGACCTTGCAGATGCCGTATGTAGCGCCCAGGAGCACGTCGGCGATGCCGCCCTTGCAGGCGCCGTAGTTCTGCCGGTGCGCGGTGGCAAAGGCCTCCACAAACATCCCCGCGAATTCATACTCCTTGTACATGTACACATCCTTCCAGGGGATGAACACATCGTCGAACACGGCGATGCACTCGCCGCCCACGCAGGCATATTTGAAATTGCCCTGGTCGATGGGGTGCTCCGTGTCCAGCTTGCGGCCATCGTTGGTCTGGCGTCCGAAGATATAGGTAATACCCGGGGTGTTCACGGGGCAGGAGAAGACCACCGCGTAATCCTTGGCGTCCTCCTTCATGTTCTCGGTGGGGAAGACCATCAGCTCATGGGCGCCGGATACGCCGGTCAGGTGCGCCTTGGCGCCGCGGACCACGATGCCGTCCTCCCGCTCGGCCACCACGTGGACGAACAGGTCCGGGTCCCGCTGCTGGTTGGCCTTCTTGCTCCGGTCGCCCTTCACGTCGGTCATGCCGCCGATGGTGACCAGATTGTAATCCTGGAGGTAGACCAAAAACTGTTTGAAGCGCTCGTGGTAATCCGTGCCGTACTTCTGGTCGATCTCATAGGTGACGATGTAGGTCGCGTTGAGCGCGTCCATCCCGGCGCAGCGCTGGATGCAGCAGCCGGTCTGCTGGTTGAGGGCCCGCAGCATTTTTACCTTGGCCACCAGGTCGTCGGTGCTCTGGTGGATATGGTTGAAGCGGTTGATGGTATGGCCGGTCAGGTGGGACTTGACCGGAAAGGGCATCTCATAGGTCTTTGCCACGGCGTTGACATGGGGGACGAACAGGGGATGGTCGGGAATGCCGGTGATCTTTTCCCCCAGCGCCCAGATCTCGGTCTTCATGTCCCGCAGGCTCTGGACATACTCCTCCGCCGTTTCCAGCGGCTTTTTAAGTGTGGATATTTCTGACATTTTATTTACCTCCTCAATCATCGAAAGCCTTCTGCAACGGGAGCTTTCCTATTCTGTCCGGTATATAAGCAAACCGGGTGCCAACATTCGTTCTTTCCAAAAAACCGCCGCTTTTCAAGGCGGCCGCCCGTCTGAAGCGCCACCCAAGCCGATCCCGAATTTGCACCCGGTATAAAAAATAGCCCCCCGGCTATTTTTTACGCGCATACGCCGTCCCCGACGGCGTGCGCTTTGATTTTTAAGGCCACGGGCCGGGAATGAGCCGTTCCATCTCTTTTTACGGCATGCGTCCCCTCCCGAGCCGCCGTTAAGGGGTTCGGCCGCGCCGCCCGGCAAGTTCAGATCATTTTGCCTGCAAAACGATCTAAAGCACATCCGCATCCCGCAGAAAAGTGATGGATTGCATTTTTCCGGCGGGATGATACAATAGGACCAACAAAAGGAGGGATGCCTGTGGCGACCATTCCATCAGACGGTTCTCCCATGCTGGGGGAGCACATCTTTTCGGCGGAAGACGCCGCGTTTGAAAAACGCACGCTTCTGAATATCCTGGACAGCATCCACGAAAGCATCCTGATCATTGACGCCCAGACCCGGGTATGCTACGTCAACGACAGCTATCTGAAAATGTTCGGCATCCAGCGGGAGAAGATCATCGGCCGCCATCTGGCAAAATTTGAGCCTCTGGCCCGCATCCACGAGGTGCTGAAGACCGGCGTCCCCCTGACCGGGGATATTTCCCACATCCATTCCGCTCAGCTGGACGTGTGTGCGGACATCGTCCCCCTGTGTCAGGACGGGCGGATCATCGGCGCGCTGGCGCTGATGAAGAACATGACCGAGCTGGTCCAGACCAACCGGGAACTGGAACACTTCAAGCAGCTGAGCGAGCATCTCCAGAACGAGCTGGCCAGCAAGGACGACCTGCCCCCCGCCTTTCGCAATGTGCTGGGCCACAGCAAGTCTTTCGTAACCGTGCTGCGCACCGCCGCCCGGGCCGCCCCCAGCGAGGCCAGCATCTGCATCATGGGGGAGAGCGGCGTAGGCAAGGAGGTAGTGGCGGAGGCCCTGCACTACAGCAGCCGCCGCGCCGGCGGCCCGCTCATCAAAATCAACTGCGCCGCCATTCCGGAGAATCTGATGGAAAGCGAGCTGTTCGGCTATGAGGCCGGCGCCTTCACCGGCGCCCGGGCGGGGGGCAAGCCCGGAAAATTTGAGCTGGCGCAGCATGGGACCATCTTCCTGGACGAGATCGGAGAAATGCCTCTGACCATGCAGGTCAAACTGCTGCGGGCCCTTCAGGAGCACGAGATCACCCGGGTGGGCGGTTCCAGACCCATCCAGCTGGATTTCCGCCTCATCACCGCCACCAACCGGGACCTGGCGGCTATGATGTCCGAGGGCTCCTTCCGGGAGGACCTGTACTACCGCATCAACGTCATCGCTCTGACGATCCCGCCCCTGCGGGAGCGGCGGGAGGACATCAACGTCTACGCCAGCCTCTTTCTGGAGGAACTGGGGCGGCAGTACGGCCGGACCTACCGCCTGTCTGCCGAAGCGCTGGACCTGCTCAACCGCTACTATTGGCCGGGCAATGTGCGGGAGCTGAAAAACTGCATGGAGCGCGCCGCCGTGCTGACCCCCGGCGACCTGGTGGACGTGGACCAGCTGCCCGCCAAGATGAAAAGCGGCGGAAGCGGCGCAGCCGCTCCGCCCCCGGGCCGTTACAAGCTGCGGGAGCTGCTGGAGCGCACCGAGCAGGAGGCCATTGAGAGCGCCCTGCGCTCCTGCGGAAACAACCGCAGCAAAGCCATGGACCTGCTGGGCATTTCCCGCCGCAATTTTTATCAAAAGCTGGAAAAATATCATTTGACTTGAGCCACCCCCTCGTTCGCGTACGCTTCGCAGAATTCACCCGCAGGGGCAGGCGGGAATCCCCCGGGGGACGGGCGTCGGAACGGACGTTTCTCAGGACGGATCGGGCGACGCTTTTACAAAAAATCGAGCCCTCCCCGTCCTGCATCCTTTCGGGACCGTCTGGAGAACAAAATCAGCCGCCGCACCGTTGGGTGCGGCGGCTGGTTCTGCTTACAGGATCAGCCCGCCGCTCACATCCAGCGTCTGTCCGTTGATATAGGCGGCCCGATCGGAGGCCAGGAAGGCCACTGCATCCCCCACCTCCTCCGGCCGGCCGCTGCGGCGGGCCGGGATGCGGCTGAGCATCCGTTCACGGGCGGCGTCCGGGACGCCCCGGGTCATATCGGTGTCGATAAAGCCCGGGCAGACCGTGTTGCAGGTCACCCCAAAGGGGCCCAGCTCCAGCGCGGCGGTCTGGGTGAGGGCCGCTACCCCGGCTTTTGCAGCGGCATAATTGGACTGTCCCAGATTCCCGTTCCGGGCCACCGAGCTGATATTGATGATGCGCCCGGAGCGCTGCGCGCGCATGACCTGCGCGGCGGAGCGGGTCAGATAAAAGACCCCGCTCAGATTGACCGCCAGCACCCGCTCCCACGCCTCGTCGCTGAGCCTGTGCAGCATCCCGTCCTGGTTGACGCCGGCGCAGCTCACCGCAATATCCAGCCGCCCCAGCCGTTCCAGGGCGATCTGGGTCAGCAGCCGGGCCGTCTCCGGCTGGGCGACGTCCCCCGCCGCCGTCACGCAGCGCACCCCCCAGCGCTCCGCCTGTGCACGGACCGGCTCCAGGTGCTCCTCCCGGGTGGCGTGGACCACCAGGTCCGCCCCCTCCCGCGCCAGCGCGCAGGCGATCCCCAGGCCGATGCCCCGGCTTGCTCCTGTCACGATGGCCGCCTTTCCCCGCAATAACTCCATAGATGGCGTTCCTCCTTTTCTGATCTGTTCTGGTTGGAAAGCAACCGCCGTGCCAACTTGTCTCCGGGGCGGAGAGTTGGCACGGCGTTTGCTTTGATGACTTGCAGGAGCAGAAAAGCCTCCAACCCAGAAAGGAAGTGCATCCATGGACTGGAAAACACAATATCAGGAAAAGCTGCGCACACCGGCGCAGGCCGTGCAGGTGGTCCGTAACGGGGACCGGATCTACGCGGGGACCTCGTCCAGCATCGCCTATCCGCTGATCGACGCCCTCTACCAGCGCAGGGACGAGCTGGAGGGCGTGGTGCTCTGCCACGGCATGATCAACCGCCAGCTGCCCATTTTTACCCCCGAGGCAAAGGGCCACTTTTCCACCACGACTTATTTTGCCGGCGCCGGGTGCCGCACCGGCATCCAGAACGGCCTGACTACCTTTACCTCCTTCCACCTCAGTCAGATCGACCTGTGGTGCCGCGAAGTCGCCCGGCCCAACATCGCGTTTTTGGAGGTGTCGCCGCCCGACGAGGAGGGCTACATGAGCTACGGCGCCTACGGCACCACGTTCCACGACTATGTCCGGGAACTGGCGGGCACGGTGGTGCTTCAGGTCAACCCCAACGCGCCCTATGTTTACGGCGAAAAAAACAAGATCCATATCTCCCAGGCCGATATCGTGGTGGAGGCGGCGGACCAGTCGGACATGGTCCCCAACCTGCCCCTGGACGAGACGCTCGAGACGCTGTCCAGCCATATCGTCGCCCTGATCCCCGACGGCGCGACCCTGCAGCTGGGCCTGGGCGGGATCTCCAACGCGGTTGGCTTTGGCCTGCGGGAGAAAAACGACCTGGGCATCCACACGGAAATGTATACCGACTCCATGATGGAGCTGACCAAGCTGGGCGTGGTCACCAACCGGCGCAAGAGCTTTCTGCCGGGGAAGGCGGTGACCTCGTTTGCCCTGGGCACCCGGGCGCTGTACGATTACGTGGATCACAACCCGGACTTCCACTTCGCCCCCTTCTCCTTCGTCAACGATCCGTATACCATTGCCCGCAACGACAATATGATCAGCGTGAACACCGCTATGGCAGTGGACCTGTACGGCCAAGTGGCGGCCGACTGCCTGGGCGGCAAACAGCAGAGCGCCGTGGGCGGGCAGGTGGACTACGTCCGGGGCGCGCAGATGTCCAAAGGCGGCAAGTCCTTTATCGCGCTGACCAGCTCGCACCAAAAAAACGGCGTCTCCAGCAGCCGCATCGTCTCCTCCTTCCCGGCGGGAACGGCGGTGACCACCGCCCGGTCCGACGTACAGTACGTGGCCACCGAGTACGGCTGCGTCAACCTAAAGGTGCTGACCATGGGCGACCGGGCCCGGGCCCTGATTTCCCTGGCGCACCCGGACTTTCGGGACGAACTGACCGAGGACGCCAAGCGGCTGGGCCTGCTGCCCTAACAAAAAGCGGCTACTTTTTAGACCCAAAGTGCAAAAAAAGAAACAATTTCTCCGCCCGAGCCCCTCTGGGCGCTCCGGTTCGGACGTTTCAATTTGGCATGCGGCTTGCAGGGTAAACAAGCAGCCGGATGCTTCACCCCAGCATCACAATCATTTTTTGAGGAGGAACACAACGATGGGATACATTCTGAACGAGGACCAGAAGAGTCTGGTCGCCATGGCGCATGATTTTTGTGAGAAGGAGATCAAGCCCTACGCCGCCCAGTGGGACCGGGACGGCGTCTTCCCACTGGAGAGTTACAAGAAGGCGATGGAGATCGGTTACCACTGTCTGGAGATCCCCGAGGAGTATGGCGGAGGCGGCATCGACTATGTGACCGTGGCGGCCGTCATGGAGGAATTCGCCAAGTACGACCTGGGCTTTGCCACCACCCTGATGGGCACGACCCTGAGCCTGAAGCCCGTGCTGATGCACGGCACCCCGGAGCAGAAGAAGATGTACGCCGACGTGATCGTGGGCGGCGGCCTGGGCGCCTTTGCCCTGACCGAGGCGGGCGCCGGGTCCGACGCCGCCGCCTGCCGCACCACCGCGGTCCGGGAGGGCGACGAGTACGTCATCAACGGCACCAAGTGCTTTATCACCAACTCCACCTATGCCGACATCTTTGTGGTGTTCGCCTCCACCAACCGGGACGCCGGCGTGAAAGGCCTGTCCGCCTTCATCGTGGAGCGCGACCGCGCGGGCTTCTCCGTGGACAAGCACGAGGACAAGATGGGCATCCGCACCTCCGATACCGCCTCTTTGGTCTTTGATAACGTGCGCATCCCCGCCGACCACCTGCTGGGCAAGGAGGGCGAGGGATTCAAATACGCCATGCAGACCCTGGATCTGGCCCGGCCCTTTGTGGCTGCCAGCGCCGTTGGCCTGGCCCAGCGGGCGGTGGACGAGGCGGTCAAGTATGCCAAGGAGCGTATCTGCTTCGGCAAGCCCATCGCCAAACTCCAGGCCATCCAGTTTATGCTGGCCGATATGGAGATCGGCGTTGAGACCGCCCGCCAGATGGTCATCCACACCCTGCAGCTGGCAGAGGCCCACCTGCCCTACGGCAAAGAGGCCGCCGTGGCCAAATGCTACGCCGGCGACGTGGCGTTCAAGGTGGCCGGGGACGCGGTGCAGGTGCTGGGCGGCTACGGCTACAGCCGCGAGTATCCGGTGGAGAAGCTGCTGCGGGACGCCAAGATCCTCCAGATCTACGAGGGGACCAACCAGGTCCAGCGGGTGGTCATCGCCGGTCAGCTGCTGCGCTGATGGTCCCGGCGGAAGACGTCCTGACGCTGCTGCCTCACCGCGCCCCCATGCTCATGGTGGACCGCGTGCTGGAGCTGCGGGAGGACGGGTGTACGGCGCTGAAAAACATATCCCATTCCGAACCCTGTTTTCAGGGGCACTTTCCCGGCAATCCCATTTTCCCCGGCGTCCTGATCATCGAAGCCCTGGCGCAGACCTGCGCCCTCTGGCTTAACCGCGACGGGAGCGGAATGCTTCCCATCTTCGCCGGGATCGCGTCGGCCTCCTTCCGGCGCAAGGTCCAGCCCGGCGACCGGCTAACGCTTTCCGCACGGTTCGTCTCGGAGCGGAAGGGGTTTTACACCTTTCGCACCGAGGCGGCGGTAGAGGGGCAGTGCGCCTGCCAGGCCGAACTGGTGGTCTGCTATAAAGACGCATAGCTGCAGCCTTTGCAGCCTTCCTCACCCCGTGAACGGGACCGCCGGCGGCGGTCCCGTTCACCCTGTCCGGCGGTGTTTCCAAAGGATACACCGTCTAAAATGTAGAACCCCCTTTCCGTCCATGCGGCGGCAAACCGGGGCGGTACGAGCGCCCCGCCGCTTTTTGGAAATTGGCACGCCGTTTGCTTTTTAAAACGGCAGAACCCGAAATCAACGATTGGAGGAATGGCAATGGCACAGATCGACGAGCAGGGCAGAGCAATCCGTCAGGTCGTGCCGCTGGAGGGCATGCGCAAGGTGATCGCCGAGCGGATGACCTTCAGCAAGCACGAATATCCCCAAGGCACCGGCCAGGTCCACCTGGAGGTCAGCCGGGTCATGCAGTTCCGAAAGGAGCTGCTGGAGCAGAAGGGGATCAAGGTCTCTTTCGGCGATCTCTACGTCAAGGCGGCCGCCTGCGCCCTGGAAGAGAACATGGCCCTCAACGCGTCCCGGCAGAACGGGCAGATCATCTACTACGAGGATATCAACATCAACGTGTTGGCCTCCTTCAACGGCGTGCTGATGGAGCCCGTACTGGAACATGTGGACCGCAAAGATATCGAGGAGGTCTCCGCCGAGCTGAAAAAGACCTATGAATACCTGAAGAAGGGCAAGCTCATGCGGATCAAGCTGGAAGGGGGCACCTTCTCGGTCTCCAATATGGGCGGCTCGCTCATTGACAGCCAGCAGCCCTTCCTTTCCCCGCCCCAGGGGGCCATCATGGGCATCAACCGCAACCGCCGGGTCCCGGTGTTTGGAGAAGACGATGCCATCGTGCCCGCCAACCTGACCACCTTCGCCCTGACCATTGACCACGGCCTGTGCGACGGCAGCGAGGTGACCAGCTTCTTCACCTCCCTGGACAAGGTGCTTCAGGACCCCTGGACCTGGATGTACCATAAGCGCCCCGCCCCCGGGGAGGACTAGGGCCGTGGAACGCAAGCGGTATCTGATCGAGATCGGCACCGGCGTGGACATGCACGGCGGGGACATGACCGGCGCGGCGCTGAAAGCCGTCAAGGACGCCATGAGTCATTGCTGCATGGCGGGCGTGCGTGAGATCCATGGCGCCGGACCGGAACGGATCGCCCTGCGGATTAAAATCTGCTGCCCCAGACCGGAGGCGCTGGATCTGGAGGCGCTGCGCCAGCCGGTACGCTTTTATGACGACGTGGAGATCATCCCCGCCCCGGGCGGGGCTTCGGAAAAGGGGCTTCACGTGGCCGAGATGGGCGCGGGAGACACCCTGGTGGCTGCACTGGCCATCATTACCGTCTATTTAAAGTTTGAGTAACCCCAAAAAAACAAAAAAGGAGATTGAACCACATGAAACAGGAAATCAACATCCCCAAGCTCGGCTCCGAGATGAAGACCGGCCAGATCCTGGAATGGCACGTAAAGGTGGGCGACCACGTGGAGGAGGACCAGGAGCTCTGCGAGATCAAGACGGAGAAGATGAACGCCCAGGTGGAGTCTCTGTACGACGGCGTGATCACCGAGATTACCGGCCAGGTGGGCGAGACCTACGACGTAGGCGCTGTGATCGGCTACATTGAGGAGGACTGAGCCCTTCCGCCCCTGAATCAGAAAGGAGTATCGTGATATGGCCTACAGCAAGGAACAACTCGTTGAGATGTACAAAATCATGCAGAAGGCCCGTCTGTTCGACAAAAAGATCGCCACGGAAAGCAAAAAAGGCAAGCTGGTGGGCATGTTCCACTTCGGCACCAACCAGGAGGCCCTGGAAGGCGGCCTCATGCCCTGCATCGGCCCCGATGACTACATCAAGCCCTATCACCGCAACCACGGCTGCCTGTCCCTGTGCGATATGAAGCTCTACGTGGCCGGCATGCTGGAGCGCACCACCGGCTACAACATGGGCATCGGAGGCGACTATCACCAGCAGGACATCCGGGATCTGCACCTGCTGCCCATCGACGGCCTGATCGGCGCGGACTGGCTCTACGACACCGGCGTGGCCATGGCTCTGAAGCTGCAGAACAAGCCCGGCGTGGTGGTCACCATCAACGGCGACGGCGGCGCCCAGATGGGCGGCCTGTACGAGTCCATGAACTTCGCCTCCCTGTTTGACCTGCCCATCGTGTACGTCATTGTCAACAACGGCGTGGCCATGACCACCCCCACTGAGAAGGAGTGCAAGTGCTCCGAGATCTCCGGCCGGGCCGCCGGCTTCAACGTCAAGGGCGTCAGCGTGTGGGGCCAGGATCCCATCGCCATCCGGGAGGCCATGGAGGCCGCCATGGAGGGGGCCCGCCGCGGGGAGCCCGCGCTGCTGGAGATCATGACCTACCGCAAGTGCGGCCACTACTTCGGCGACCCCCGGGAGTACGAGACCCCCGAGCGGGACGCCCGCATGACCGAGAAGTACCCGGATCCCATCGTCCGCTTTGAGAAAGTTCTGCAGGAGATGGGCGTGTGTACCGAGGAGGAGCTCAAGGGCTACGCCAAGGAGGTCAAGAACGAGATCGCCGAGGCCTTCGAGTGGGCCTATCAGCAGCCCCGCCTGACCGGCAATATGACCAAGGGCGCCGACAAGATCTTCTCCAACACGGAAGGAGGAAAGCTGTAATGAGACATGTCAGCTATGCGCAGGCCCTGGAGGCCGCGGTGTTTGAGGAGATGCAGCGGGACTCCAAGGTCTATTACATGGGCGAGGACGTGGGCGTCTTCGGCGGCGCCATCAGCAAGATGTACTCCCTGTTCCAGACCTTCCCGGAGCGCGTCATGGACATGCCCCTGGATGAGAAGGGCTTCACCGGCATCGCCGTGGGCATGGCCTGGATGGGCCTGCGTCCCATTGTGGAGTTCATGTACCCCGACTTCCTGGTGCTGGCCATGAACGAAGTGGCCCACGGCGCCTGCAAGGAGTACTGGCTGTCCAACCAGAAGGTCCCCGTGCCCATGGTCATCCGCTCCGCTCAGGGCATCGGCTCCCAGTGCGGCGCCCACCACTCCGAGTGCATCGAGGGCTGGATGATGAACTACCCCGGCCTGAAGATCGCCGTGCCCACCTTCCCCGAGGATGCCTACGGCATGATGAAGTACGCCATCCGGGACAACGACCCCGTGCTCTGGCTGGACTGCCGCACCACCATCTACACCGAGGAGGCCGACATCCCCGAGAAGGAGAAGGACGCCCTGATCCCCTTCGGGAAGGCCCGCGTCCGCCGGGAGGGCACCGACGTGACCATCGTGGCATGGCACAAGCTGCTCAAGGACGCCCTGGCCGCCGCCGCCGATCTGGAGAAGCAGGGCATCTCCTGCGAGATCATCGACCCCCGCACCCTGATCCCCTTTGACATCGAGACGGTTCTGGCCTCCGTGCGCAAGACCGGCCATCTGGTCATCGCCCATGAGGCCAACGTCCGCGGCGGCTTCGGCGCCGAGATCGCCGCCCAGGTCACCGAGCGGGAGGCGGGCGCCCTCAAGGCCCCCATCGTCCGCGTGGGCACTCCCAACACCTACATCCCCGTGGGCATGGTGGAGTGGCAGATCGTCCCGGACAAGATGGACGTGATCCGCGCCATCAAGAAGACCCTGGGCCGGGATCTGCTGGAAGAGGAGAAGGGCCAGGTGGAAGTGGACGGCGTGGCGGAGCTGAAAAAGAGCCGCCCGAAGAACGACGAAGCGTAAATGAAGGATTTGGGGCAGGGCGGGCATGCCGGCCCTGCCCCATCTTTGGAGGGACGACGTCTATGCCTTTGATCGGAATCGCCTGCAATCCCCAGTCGGGCAAGGACATCCGCCGCCTGCTCACCGCGGCCACCACCATCGACGACATGGAGAAGCTGAACATTCTGGAGCGGATTCTCCTGTCGGCCGCCGCGGTGGGGGAGCAGAGCGTCTGCCTCATGCCCGACCGGCTGGGCTACGGCCGTCTGCTCCTCCAGAAGCGGAACTCCCGCGGCTACCCAGGGGATCTGTCCCAGCTGGAGATCTACGACATGGACCGCACCGAGACCCAGGCAGACACCATCTTCTTTGCCTCTGAGATGGAGCGCATCGGGGCGGACGTGCTGATCGTCATGGGGGGCGACGGAACCAGCCGGGCCGCCGCCAAGGGCACCCGGAGGGTGCCGATGATCTCCATGTCCACTGGTACCAACAACGTCTATCCGGAGCTGATGGAGGGCACCGTGGCCGGAATGGCCGCCGCGGCGCTGGCCGGGGGCATGGTCCCCGCGGCGGAGTGCGCGTCGCCGGCCAAGTGCATCGAGATCTGGAAAAACGGGACGCTGGTGGATCTGGCCCTCATCGACCTGGTATTCTGCCGCAACCCCTTTGTGGGCTCCAGAGCCATCTGGAACTATGAGGAGATCGACCAAGTGGTGGTCACCCAGTGCTCCATGGCCTCCATCGGCTTCTCCTCCCTGGTGGGGACGGCGCTCCGCGTCACCCGGGAGGAGGACTGCGGCGCCTCGGCGGAGTTCACCGACGGCGCGCCCAACACGCTGGCGCCGGTGGGCGCCGGCACCATCCAGGGCGTACACATTCAAAACGTCCGCCGCCTGCCCCTGGGGGAGCGGGTGACCCGGACCATGACCTACCAGGGCACCCTGGCCCTGGACGGCGAGCGGGAAATTTTCTTCCAGCCGGGGGATGTGATCACCTGCGCGGTCACCCGCGGCGGCCCGATGCGGGTGGACGCGGCCCGCGCCATCGAGTACGCCCGCACCCACGGCTGCTTTCAGCTATGACAGGAGGAACATGCATGAGACAGTATGAAGTTGCGGTCATCGGCGGCGGCCCCGGCGGCTATATCGCCGCCATCCGCGCCGCCCAGCTGGGCAAAAAGACCGTGCTGGTGGAGAAGCGGGACCTGGGCGGCACCTGCCTGAACCGGGGGTGCATCCCCACCAAGGCCCTGCTGCACAGCGCCGAGCGCTATCAGCAGCTCAGCGGCGCCAAGGCGCTGGGCATCACGCTGGGAGAGTATTCCTTCCAGTATAAGAAGATGGCAAAACGCAAGGACAAGGTGGTCAAGCAGCTGCGCAGCGGCGTGGAGAACCTGGTGGCCGGCCACGGCGCCGACCTGGTCCGGGCGGAGGCGGTGCTCACCGGCCCCCACACCTTCCGGGCCGGGGAGGAGGAGTTCGAGGCCGAGCGGATTATCCTGGCCGCCGGCTCCGTGCCCGCCGCCATCCCCGTGCCGGGGACCGACAAACCGGGCGTGCTCAACTCCGACGGGGTGCTGGCCCTGGAGGAGTGCCCCGAGTCGGTGGTGATCATCGGCGGCGGCGTGATCGGCGTGGAGTTTGCCACCCTGTTCCGGGATCTGGGCAAGCCGGTGACCATCGTGGAGATGCTGCCCTCCATCCTCTACGGCAACGACTCCGATGTGTGCCGCACCATGACCGAGCTGCTCACCGACAGGGGCGTGACCATCCACACCGGCGCGAAGGTGCTGGAGATCCGGGACGGCCTCACCTGCGTCTTTGAGAAGGAGGGGCAGAAGCTGACGGCGGAGGGCGCGGTGGTGATCCTGGCCACCGGTCGGAAGCCGGACACCGCCGCCCTGGGGCTGGAGGCCGCGGGCGTGGCCACCGAGCGCGGCTTTGTCCTGGTGGACGACGAGCTGCGCACCACCGTGCCCCACATCTTCGCCATCGGCGACCTGACCGGCAAACAGCAGCTGGCCCATGTGGCCACCGCGCAGGGCATCGTGGCCGCCCATAACGCCGCTGGCGCACACCGCACGATGCGCTATGACGCCGTGCCCGGCTGTATCTACACCACGCCCGAGATCGCCTGTGTCGGGCTGACCGAGGAAAAGGCCGCGGCGGCGGGACATCCGGTGCGCGTGGGCAAATTTAATGTGTCCGGCAACGGCCGCAGCCTGGCCATGGGCTGCCAGGACGGCTTTGCCAAGCTGGTGGCGGACGCCGAGACCGGCAAGGTGCTGGGCTGCCATATCCTGGCGCCCCACGCCACGGAAATGATCGGTGAGATCGCCCTGGCCATCCAAAACGGGCTGACGGCCGGGGCCGTGTCCGATACCATCCATGCCCATCCCACCGTCAGCGAGATCCTTATGGAGGCGGCCCATGACGTAGAGGGGCTGTGCTGCCACAAGCTTTGATCCGGTGCGGGAGGGCGGGGACATCCAATGCCCGCCGGAAGCGTCCGGCCGGCCGCGGATCCGCTCCGTCCTCCGCCCGGAAGGCGGCTTTCCCCGATGAGCGCCCTCAAAACGGCGTCTGCAGGCGCGCCGCCTTCGGATGAAAACCGTCCGCCGTTTTCATCCGGCATTCGTATCAAATCATTCAGGGAGGAAACAACATGAACGTGCTTGTCTGTGTCAAGCAGGTGCCGGATACGACGGAGATCAGGATCGATCCGGTGACCAACACTCTTATCCGGTCGGGCGTACCGTCCATCGTCAACCCCTTCGACGGGTATGCGCTGGAGGCCGCGGCCCGCATCAAGGACCGGGACCCCGACGCCAAAATCGTGGTCCTGTCCATGGGCCCCGAGCAGGCCAAGGCCGCGCTGAAGGAATGCCTGTCCATTGCCGCCGACAAGGCCTACCTGGTTTCCGACCGGGCCTTCGGCGGTTCCGACACCCTGGCCACCAGCTACATCCTCTCCGAGACCATCCGGAAGGTGGAGGAGCTGGAGGGCAGATTTGACGCCATCTTCTGCGGCAAGCAGGCCATCGACGGCGACACCGCACAGGTGGGCCCCGAGATCGCCGAGCACCTGAACTATCCCCAGGTGACCTATGCCCTGGAGGCCGAGGCGGAGGGCGATCGGCTCAAGGTGAAGAAGGAAGTGGAGGAGGGGGCCGAGATCATCGGGATAAGCATGCCCTGCGTGGTGACCTTCACCAAGCCCGCCTGGGATCCCCGCTACCCCACTATCAAGCGGAAAATGGCCGCCAATCGGGCCGAGATCCCCACCCTCACCGCCGCCGACCTGCCCGCCATCGACCTGACCCGCGCCGGTCTGAAGGGTTCCCCCACCAAGGTGAAGAAGACCTTCGTGCCCCAGAAGAAGACCGGGGGCGTGAAGATCAGGGAAGCGTCCAATGAGGATTCGGCCAGAAAGCTGTTCCAGCTACTGAGCGACAGCAACGTGATCTGAGGGGGAAAAAACGATGGAAGCAAAAACGAAAGATCTCTGGGTATTGATCGAGACCGATCCGGACGGCAGCGCCAAGAACGTGGGTCTGGAGCTGCTGACCCCCGGCCGGGAGCTGGCCGGTAAGCAGGGCGGCACCCTGGTGGCCGTGGTCATCGGCAGCAAAACGGACGCGGCGGTAAAGGCCGCATCGGAGCATGGCGCAGATCGGGTCATCGTGGTGGACGGCGCGGAATACGCACACTACTCCACCGACGCCTATACCGCGGCCCTCTATGCCCTGGTGGAAAAATACGGCCCCACCAGCATGCTGATCGGCGCCACCAACAACGGCCGGGATCTGGGCCCCCGCCTGTCCTGCCGGCTGAAGACCGGCCTGACGGCGGACTGTACCGCGCTGGACATCGATGCGGACAGCGGCAACGTTGCCTGGACCCGTCCCGCCTTCGGCGGCAACCTGATGGCGACGATCCTCTGCCCGGACCACCGGCCCCAGATCGGCACGGTGCGCCCCGGCGTGTTTAAAAAGAGCGAGACCGCACAGGGCAAAGCGGAGATCCTTCGGGAGACTATTTCTGTGCCCGCCGAGCAGATCCGCACCCAGGTGTTGGAGCTGATCCGGGACCTGGGCGGCCAGAACGTGGACCTGGAGGGCGCGGAGATCATCGTCTCCGGCGGCCGCGGCGTAGGCGGAGCGGAGGGCTTTGCTCCGGTGCGCGCCCTGGCTGAGGCGCTGGGGGGCGTGGTCGGCGCCTCCCGGGCGGCGGTGGACTCCGGGTGGATCGCCCACGCCCATCAGGTGGGCCAGACCGGAAAGACCGTGGGGCCCAAGCTGTACATCGCCTGCGGCATTTCGGGCGCCATCCAGCATCTGGCCGGTATGAGCGGTTCCGACGTGATCGTGGCCATCAATAAGGACCCGGACGCCCCCATCTTCGACGTGGCCGACTACGGCGTGGTGGGCGACCTCTTTGAGGTCCTGCCCGTACTCACGGCCGAGATCCAAAAGCTGCGGGCGTAAGCACAGCCCCACGGAAAAGAGCAGCGGCAAATCCGCTGCTCTTCAGCCTGTCAAAAAAGGCCAAAGGCCTTTTTCGACAGAGGGATACATGACGGACAGGGCTCGATTCTGGCAGAAAAGTCGCCCTGTCCGTCATGAAAGGTGTCATTTCCGACGCACGTGTCGCCGGAAATGACGGAGTTTCCTTTCCTTCCGTCGCCTACGCACGACTCAACTCTGCGAGGCTCTTCTCCAGGAGGGTTTTTCGACAGCCTGAGAGCAGCGGCAAATCCGCTGCTCTTTTTGTATCATTTTGATACCATCGTCTCCTTTTTAGCCGTAAAAGGGGGTAGTGTCAAGGATTTTGCGCAAATTGGTTTGCAGGCTCTGGAATGAATGAAGTCAGCCAGCAATGGAGGCGTCCTCAACGGCAGCCTCCAGGTGCTTCATATTCATGTACTTTTTGTTGCCCCACTGGGTGCCGGCCAC